>JAJYVM010000015.1:5727-19079 GCA_021792015.1 Bacillota bacterium
GGCCGCGCGTGCGCGCGGCCATCGCGAAGGGGGAGCCGTGATTCTATGGGCAGCATGGGCAAGATCGTTCAGGTCATCGGGCCTGTCGTGGACGTGGAGTTCCCGCCGGGGCAGCTGCCGGCCATCTACAACGCCGTGCGCATCCGGGGCGAGATCCCGGTCTCCGGGGGCGATGGCGCCCTGAGCGGAAACGGCGACGGCGCCACCGCCAAGGGCCAGACCATCGACATCATCGCCGAGGTGCTGCACCACCTGGGCGACAACCAGGTCAAGTGCGTGGCCATGCGCTCGACCGACGGCGTCGTGCGCGGCATGGAGGTCGAGGACCTCGGCGCGCCGATCTCCGTCCCGGTGGGGCAGGCCGTGCTGGGCCGCATCTTCGACGTGCTCGGCAACACCGTGGACGGCAAGGGCCCGGTCGCCACGGAGGAGCGCTCGCCGATCCACCGCGCGGCGCCCTCGCTGGTCGACCAGTCCACGACGATCGAGATCCTGGAGACGGGCATCAAGGTCACCGACCTGCTGACGCCCTACCCGAAGGGCGGCAAGATCGGCCTCTTCGGTGGCGCCGGCGTCGGCAAGACCATCTTCCTCACGGAGCTGATCCACAACATCGCCTCCGAGCACGGCGGCTTCGCGGTGTTCGCCGGCGTCGGCGAGCGCACGCGTGAGGGCACGCAGCTCTATGGCGAGATGCACGAGTCCGGGGTGCTCGACAAGACCGCGCTGGTGTACGGCCAGATGAACGAGCCGCCGGGGGCGCGCATGCGCGTGGCCCTTACCGGTCTCACCATGGCCGAGTACTTCCGCGACGTCGAGAAGCGGGACGTGCTGCTCTTCATCGACAACATCTTCCGCTTCATCCAGGCCGGCTCCGAGGTGTCGGCCCTGCTCGGGCGCATGCCGTCCGCCGTCGGCTATCAGCCCGTTCTGGCCACCGACGTGGGCGCCCTGCAGGAGCGCATCACCTCGACGAAGTCCGGCTCCGTCACCTCCGTGCAGGCGATCTACGTCCCCGCCGACGACTACACCGACCCGGCGCCGGCGACGACGTTCGCTCACCTCGACGCCACGACGAACCTGGAGCGGAGCCTGGCCGACAAGGGCCTTTACCCGGCCGTGGATCCGCTGGCCTCCACCTCGCGCATCCTCGACCCGCGCATCGTGGGCGAGGAGCACTACGCGGTGGCCCGCGGCGTGCAGCAGGTGCTGCAGCGCAACAAGGAGCTGCAGGACATCATCGCGATCCTGGGCATGGACGAGCTGAGCGACGAGGACAAGCTGACGGTGACGCGCGCCCGCAAGATCGAGCGCTTCCTGACGCAGCCGATGTTCGTGGCCGAAGCCTTCACGGGCACACCGGGCGTCTACGTGCCGGTCGCGGAGACGATCCGCGGCTTCCGCGAGATCCTGGACGGCAAGCACGACGAGCTGCCCGAGATGGCGTTCTACATGGTCGGCACGATCGAGGACGCCGTCAAGAAGGCAGCGACGCTCTGATGCGCCGCGGCATGGCAGTAACGGCGGCCGCAGGGGCGGTGGTCCGCTGATGGCGGATGCGGTCAAGACGATTCAGGTCGACATCGTCACCCCGGAGCGCGCGGCCTTCAGCGGGCCCGCCACCTTCGTCATCGCGCGCGGCACCGAGGGCGAGCTCGGCGTCCTGCCCGAGCACGCCCCGCTGATCACGGCCCTGCGCGACAGCGTGCTGATGGTGCGCCGCCCGGACGGCCAGGAGATCCACATCGGCGTCACCGGCGGCTTCCTGGAGGTCACGCCCTCGCATGTGACGATCCTGGCCGACGACGCGCGCCTGCCGGGCGAGGAGGATCCGCGCCACCCGCTGTCGCGTCCGGTCGCCGAGCCGCAGGGATAGAGATCGCGGGCCAGCCGCGCGTTTTGGTGGCCGGGCGCCTGCGCGCCCGGACCTTTCTTCATCCAAAAAGGAACGATCATCGTTCGCTTTTGTTAGTATGGGGCCATGGTCGCGTCACCCTGGTGGTTCCCGATCGGCCGCGAGGTCGCCCCGCAGGATCTGGTCGGACGGGAGCCGTTTCTGGCCGACGTCGCCGCCCGGGTGCGGCTGGGCGAAAGCCTTGTGATCTGTGCACCGCGGCGCACGGGCAAGACGTCCGTCGTGCGCGAGGCGCTGCGGCGGCTGGCCGGCGAGGGGTGGCTCACGGCCTTCGCCGACCTGATGCGCCATCCGTCCGAGCCGCGTCTTGCGGAAGCGCTGACCGATGCCGTCCTCCAGAACGAGACTGGGCTGCACCGGACGCTGGAGCGGCTGCGGGGCGCGGCGGCGACAGCCGCCGGTCTCATGCAGCTCAGCACGAAGACCGACGCCGGCCTGGAGTTCGCCCTGCGGTTCCGCGCGGCCACGCCCAGCCTGGAGGATGCGCTGGAGGCGGGCGAGATGCTGGCGCAGCGGCTGGGGCGCCGCATCGCCGTCGTGTTTGACGAGTTTCAGTCGGCACCCGCGATCCGGGCCGACATATACGGCTTCATGCGCTCGATCCTGCAACGGCACCAGCGGTCGGTGTACCTGTTCCTCGGGTCGCAGGCCGGGCTGCTGGAGCAGCAGTTCACCCGCACCCACGCGCCCTTCTTCAAGTTCGCCATCGTGCGGCCGCTGCCGGATGTGCCCGGCGAGGCATGGGCGTCCTACCTGCACGACCGCTTTGCACAGGCCGGCCACACGGTGAGCCCAGAGCTCTGCCGTGCCCTGGTGGCGCGGACGGGTGGTCATCCCCACTGCACGATGGTCGTCGCCAACAAGGTTCTGATGGCGCGCTCCCTGCAGCCCGACATGGCGGAGAGCGCTCTGTTGGAGCTGGCATACGCGGCCGGACTGGACGACCTCTCGGCGACCTACGACGAGATGTACCGGGGCTGTGCCAGCCCGCCTGCGGCGCACGCGGTGCTGATGCGGCTGGCGGGGGGGATGCCGCCTTATGGCGAGGCCTCCGGGACCCCGGTGCGCCGGGCCCTGCTCGCACTGACCGACGCGGCCATCGTGCGGCGGCTCGATCGCGGGAGGTACGAGTTCCCGGAGCCGATGTTCGCCGACTGGCTGAGGCGGATGCAGGCATGAGCGGAGGGCGGGGATGCCCCCCTTCGCTCTCTCCGGATCTGTCCAGCTCAGTCCGTGACCGCCGCGTCGGCGGCCGGGAGGGTGTACGCCGCCACGCCACCGGTGCCGCCGCAAGCGTCGACGGCAGCGCATCGGTCCACAGCACCTTGTCGGTCTGTGCGTCAATGGCCACCAGCCGGCCCGTGCCCGGGACCTGGTGGTTGTTCGGCCAGCTGCCGGCCGTGGCCGCCACGTCCAGCGTGCTGATTGACCCGAACCATCCCCAAAACCGCCAGCAGCGACCCGGCGGCGGATACCGCGGACCAGGTGACGGACGCCACGCGTATTGGCGGCACACGACACAGGGCGGCACGCTGCCGGGTCGGACCTCAACCCCGACCGCGCCTTGGGGCGTTTGTGGTGGGCCGAGCGCACGCCCGCCCCACCAAGGCCCCCGCGCAGGCGGCTGTCTCTCCGAGAGAGGCGGTGGGGAGGGCTGTCATGCAGTCCGCCGGGCCCGTGGCGGCGCGAGGGCTGGAAAGCGCTTTCCGCCGCCGCGGGCAGATCATGGGGGAGATCGGCCGGCTGATGGACCAGAACGCCTACCCGTTCTCGCTCATCCTCGCCGACCTCGACGACTTCAAGACCGTCAACGACCTCTTCGGACACATGGCGGGCGACCGCCCGCTGCAGGCGGCCGCCCCCCACATCGCATCCAGCGTCCGCGGGACGGACCTCGTGGCGCGGTACGGCGGCGACGAGTTCCTGGTGGTGCTGGCGGACACCGACGGCGCCGAGGCGCAGGGCGTGGCGGAACGGGTGCGCGGCGCGCTCGCCGGTGGGCGGCTCGCCCTGGGCACGGGGGCCGAGCTCGTCCCCACCCTCAGCGCCGGCGGGATCGAGGCGCAGGTCGGGCAGAGCGTCGACGACCTGATGCCCGCCGCCGACCACCCGCCGCGCGCTACTGCCCCGGCCACGCCTGCGTCCACGTGCCGCCGCCGTCGGTCGTCGCGTAGACGCCGTTTTGGGCAACGGCCCACCCGCGGGCGGCGCTCACGAACGCGACGCTGACGGGGCAGCCGCCTCCCTGTGGGCAGAGCTGGCCGCCGCTGCTCCACGTCCTGCCGCCGTCCGTCGACCGAGCCTCGCCGCTGGGCGCGACCCGCCAGAGCGTGGATCCGTCCAGATAGAAGAGGGGCTCCTGCCCCTGGCCGTTGCCGTGGCAGCCCATCAGGCAGGCCTGGACGCCCCATGCCAGCTGCCAGCTGCCGCCGCCGTCGGCCGTGCGCAGCACGGCCAGCGCACCCGGGTTGAAGGGGTCGCAGTTGAGGTAGAGCCAGCCGGCGCCGCCGGGAAGGAGCCGCTCGTCCGTGGCGGCGCATTGCGCGCCGCCATGCCACGCCTGCTGCAGCACCTGGTCGAAGGTTTTGGCGAACGCCGCCAGGGCCGGCTGCAGCGCGGGGTCGGCGCTGCCGGTGATCACCGGCCGCCAGCTCGTGCCGCCGTCGGCCGTGGCGATCGTGCAGGGTCCCTGGGCGCTGTGCCCGCCCGCGACGCCGTCCTGCGCGGTGCGGAAGCGCACGAAGCTCAGGCTGCACGTCGCCGGCGCGCGGGCCGCCACCCAGGTGGCGCCGCCGTCGAGGCTCTCGCGCAGCTGGCCCGAGGCGATGCCCCACGCCGTCGTCGGGGCCGTGTAATCGACCGAGGTGAGCTGAAGCGGGCCGGCGTACCGCGTGGTCCAGGTCGCGCCGCCGTCCGTGGTCGCAAGGACCACGCCCGGGCAGGCACCCTGGACGCAGCCGCCGCCGGCGACCGCCGCGAAGCCGGTGTGGTCGCCGAGGAACTGGAGGGTGGCGCCGGAGGGCAACCCCTTGGCGAGTGCGTGCCACGTCCTGCCGCCGTCGGTGGTGGCCACGAGCTGGCAGGCGACGGAGGTGGCGACCGGCGTCGTGCCGGCGGAGGCCGAGCCGCAGCCCACCAGCGCCCAGCCATGCCGTGGATCGGCGAAGGCGATGCTCGTGGCGGGGCCGGCGGCCGGGATGGCGGCGGGGGCCGGCGCCGGTCCGATGGTGGGCGTTGGCGCCGTGCTTGCCGTGGCGGTCGGGGTGCGCGTTGGCGCCGGGTTCGTCGCTGTCGCGTTGCCGCACGCGGCCAGGACCAGGGCGCCGGCGGTCATGAGCGCGGCCACCAGCGGCCATGCGCGTGTTGTGACGATGGAGCAGACCTCCCGCCATAGCCTTGCACCGCCCCGGCCGTGGATGGTGCCCACCGCCAGCCGGCATCGGGGCCATCGTGCCCCGGATCGCGCAGCAGGTCAACGCTTGTCGCAGTGGGAAGGTCGGCCACTTCCCTCCGCGCCGCGGACGCGACGAGCCGGGCGAGGCGGTCGACTGCGGGCCGGTCTCAGGCGGTGCCGCGAAACACGGTTTCCGCGTCCACGCAACAGATCGGATTGCCCCACGGGTCGCGTCCGTAAAAGGACCGCTCGCCCCAGGGGCGCGTCGCGATCCCGTCGCCGCGCAGCTCGCAGCCGGCCGCGCGGGCCCGCGCCAAGGCGGCCTCGAGGTCGTCCACGGCAAAGTAGACGTGATCGGGGTTCGGGCGGGCATCCCAGGGGTCTCCATCGGCCCTTGGATCGAAGCACGCGAGAATCGTCTCCCCGCAGTCGAAATAGTGGCGGCCGGAGGACACCCGCCGGCCTGGCGCACCGAGCAGCGTCCCGTAAAAGGCCGCCGCCTGTTTAATGTCGCCGACCGGAAGGATCACCCGAAACAGGCGCACCACGATCGCTCACCCCCGCGCAGGTCTTACCGCGGCTCGCCGCCGAACTCCTCCCGCCACAAGGGAGGGACCGCACGTGCCGTTTCTGAGCCGGGCCGTCGCCGAGCAGCGCCATGCCCACCTGCGCGAGATGCTGGCCGACCAGGGCTGCGAAGCCCTTGTCGTCAGCAACCCCGACCACTTCTTCTTTGTGACGAACTACTTTCTCGACGTGGCGCCATGGGAGCGGCCCGTGGCGGCCATCCTGCCGAAGTCCGGCCCCATGCTGCTGCTCCTGAACGAGCTTTCGACCCACCACGTCGACATGGCCCGGGAGCGCGGGACGCTCTGGGCCGATGATGTCTGGCTCTACTCCGAGCACCCGCGCAGCACGGACCGACTCCCAATCCTGCCTCAGTTCCCGGAACTGCTGGCGGCCGCCCTGCGTGATCGCGGCGTCAGGAAGGGCCGCATCGCCGTCGATTCGGCCGGCGGGCACTTCGCGCGCATCCCGGCCCTGCTGCCCGGCACCGAGCTGGTCGGCGTCGAGGCCCACCTGCGGCAGGCCCGCTGGGTGAAGACGGCGGAGGAACTGGCCCTCATGCGCCAGTGCGCCGCCCTGACCGACTGGGGCCAGGCCCGCTACCGCGAGGAGGTGCGCCCCGGGCGCCTCGTGGCCGACGTGGACCTGGAGATCGCCCGCCGCTGCGCCATCGAGGGCGCCGAGCGCTTCCCCGGCCAGCAGTTGGACCTCCGCGTGCGCAGCTCGGCCGGGCCGGCGTCCGCCGCCCCCCACGGCTCGGGCGCCGACGCCAGCGCCCGCTTCGAGGCCGGCCAGGGCATCGTCAACATCCTGGTCTTCCGCCTGAACGGCATGACGGTGGAGAATGAGCGCACCTGGCTGCTCGGCCGCTGCAGCGACACCCACGTCCGGGCCCTGGAGGCCGCCATCGCCGCCCAGGAGGCGGCCATCGCCAAGCTGGTGGCCGGCAGGGCGCTCTTCGAGGTCGACGCCGCCGCCCAGGCCGTCATCGAAAGGGCCGGCTACGCTGAGAACATCCGCCACCGCACGGGCCACGGCATGGGCACGGCCGGCCACGAGTTCCCCGAGGACATGCCCTGGTCGCCACGCCGCCTGCGCGAGAACGAGGTGTATTCCGCCGAGCCGGGGATCTACCTCTACGGCGTCGGCGGCTTCCGCCACGACGACACGGTGGCCGTCGGCCGCGCGGCACCCGAGGTCATCACGAAGGCCCCGAAGTCGGTGCCGGAGGTGACCATCCCCGCCGGCTGAGCTTCCTGGCGGCCAGTCCCTCCAGCCACTCACGGTCCTCGACCCGTGTGAGGGACCGATTGAACAGCCGGCCGGCGCAGAACAGGCTGTGGCACAGCCCCAGCACAGCGAGGACGAGGCCGGGGTCGAAAGTGGCCCCGGCCCAGCCGGCCAGCGCCGAGCTGACGGGCGATGGGCATTGGGCGATCATCGGGCGCATGGCGAATACTGGGCCCTGCATGGCGGGCGGCACCCGGATCTGCCAGATCGTCTGGCGTCATGCCGAACCTGACCGCCAGCATGCCGGCGCTCAGGTAGAGCAGGTGCGACAGGCCGAACACCATCTGCGCGGCCGCCGTCACGATCATGGGCACAAGGACGCCGAGCACGCGGCGCTGGCGAAGGCTCCCCCCAAGCGCTGATGGCGAAGCCGCCTGCGACGCCGGCCCGTCAAGATGGCGCCAGACCGGTTACAATGCCTGCGGGGAGGGATTGCGATGGCCACCCTGACGGAGGACGCCTGCAAGGAGGCGCTTTCCACGGTCGTCGACCCCGAGATCGGGATGAACATCATCGAGCTGGGCCTGGTCTACGACATCGACATCGACGAGGCCAGCAGCGACGTGCGCGTCGACATGTCGCTCACGACCCCCGGCTGCCCGCTCGGCGACCAGATCACGTCCATGGTCGAGATGGCGCTGAAGCGCATCGGCGCCGCCAAGATCGACGTGAACATCGTCTGGACGCCGCCCTGGAACCCGGACATGATGTCCGACGAGGCCAAGATGAAGCTGGGCTGGGGAATTCGCTGACACACCTTCGGTGACGGCCGGCGTACGCCGGCCGTCGCAAACGATCGCTTCCCGGGCCGCCCTCCGGTCATGGTGCTTCCCCCGCCCGCCGCATGCCGGCGCCCGACCTCAGGCAACTTAAGACCGCCACGCCCAGAAACGGCGCGGCGGCCGCGAAGCCTATGCGGCGGTGCCTGCTTGGGAGGAGGGGGCGGCGTGACCGAAGGTACTGGGGACCGCCTGCTGATCCGCGGCGGCAGCCGGCTGAGCGGCTCCGTGGCCGTGCACTCGGCCAAGAACGCGGTCCTGCCGCTGCTGGCCGCGGCGCTGCTGACGCGGGAGACCCTGCATCTGCGGGCCGTTCCGGCCCTGGCGGACGTCACGACCATGCGGGCGCTGCTTGGCGAGCTGGGGGCCGAGCTCCGCGAGCCGGCGCCCGGCGAGCTGCAGGTCCGCTGCGTCGACGTCGCCGGCGAGGCGCCCTACGCGCTGGTGCGGCAGATGCGGGCCTCGCTCCTGGTCATGGGGCCGCTGCTGGCGCGCCTCGGGCGCGTGCGCGCGGGCCTGCCGGGCGGCTGCGCCATCGGCGGGCGGCCCATCGACCTGCACCTGAAGGGCTTCGCCGCCCTTGGCGCGGAGGTCAGCCTGCGCGCCGGGTACGTGGAGGCGCGGGCCCCCGCCGGCCTGCACGGCGCCCGCATCTACCTGGACTACCCGAGCCACACGGGCACGGAGAACCTGATGCTGGCCGCCGTCCTGGCGCACGGCCAGACCCTGATCGAGAACGCCGCGGAGGAGCCCGAGATCGTCGACCTCGCCGGCTGCCTCAACGCCATGGGGGCGCGGGTCAGCGGCGCGGGCACCCCCGTGGTCCGCGTCGACGGGGTGCCCGCGCTGGGCGCCGTCGACTGGACGCCGATCCCCGACCGCATCGAGGCCGGCACGCTCCTCATCGCCACCGCCGCCACGCGCGGCGAGGTCGAGTTGACCGGGGTGGTGGCCCACCATCTCCAGGCCGTCGTCGCCAAGCTGCGCGAGACGGGCGCGGAGGTCTGGCAGGAGCAGGGGCGCGTCTTCCTGGTGGCGCGGCGCCGGCCGGCCGCGGTGGACGTAAAGACGCTTCCGTACCCCGGCTTTCCCACGGACCTGCAGCCGCAGATGACCGCCCTGCTGGCCACAGCCGAGGGGATCGCGGCCGTCACGGAGACGGTGTTCGACAACCGACTCGGCCACGTGGACGAGCTGCGCCGCATGGGCGCCAACATCCGGGTCGAGGGCCGCACGGCGCTGGTGACGGGCGTGCCGCGTCTTTCGGGCGCCCCGGTGCAGGCCTCCGACCTGCGGGCCGGCGCCGCGCTGGTCCTGGCCGGGCTGGCGGCGGCGGGGGAGACGGAGGTCCACGGCCGCGGCCACATCGAGCGCGGCTACGCCGACCTGCCCGCGCAGCTGCGCAGCCTCGGGGCCGACATCGAGGCCGGTCCGGGGCGGGTGGCCGAGCCCGCGCGCACGCTGGGCGGCGGCGCCTGAGCTGGTATGATCCTGCCACCTCCGGGGAAGGCTACCTCCCGGAGGTGGGACCCCTTGGCCCCCCGCACCTGGGCCGCGCGCGTACAGGCGGCGCTGGCCCGCGTCCCCAGCAAGCCCCCGCACGGGATGGAGCTGGCGCGCCAGGCGATCATCGTCGTGATGGGCCTGGCCGGCACCGGCATCCTGCTCTACGTCCTCTTCTTCGCACCCATGCTCGGCGCCCGGCCGGCCGCGCCGCCGCCTGGCACCCCAGCGGCCACCACGCCCGCCGCCGCCGGGGCGGGAACCGGCAAACCCCAGGCGGATGCCGGCGCCCGTGATGTCCACGTGCCGGCGCAGGCACAGGTGCCGACGCCCCAGCCCAGCCCGCCGCCCCCGGCGCCCGGCACGCTGCTGCCGCCCGTCGCGGGCCATGTCCTGGTCCCGTTCGGCTGGGCCTACTCGCGCACCCTGGCCGACTGGCGGCTGCACGGGGGTCTGTCGCTGGGCGCGACGGCCGGCGAGCCCGTCCACGCCGCCGCGGCGGGCACCGTCGCGTCGGTGGCGCGGGACCCGCTCTGGGGCGAGATGGTGACCGTCGACGACGGCGGCACCGTGCGCACCGAATACGCGAGCCTCGCCAGGGTGGCCGTCACCCTGGGCCAGCGGGTCGTCCCCGGCCAGGTGCTCGGCACGGCCGGCGACACCGGCGCCCTGGAGACCGGGCTCGGCCCGCACGTGTACTTCGCCGTCCTTGAGAACGGGCAACCGGTCGATCCCGCGCCCCTACTCGCGCAGCCCTGAGAGCTGCGCCAGCACCTCCTCCGGGCTCTTGCCCGCGGCGTTGATCACGGGCACCGGCGCGGCCACGCGCTGGTCGCCCGTGACGTTGTCGTCGATGCCGCTGACGACGATGGCGCGCACGTCGGCCACGCCGGGCCGCAGCGGCACCACCTGGTAGCCGGCGGCCTGCAGCCGCGCGCAAATGGGGCCGAGGCTGTCCTCCACGGCCACGCGGGGCATCATCGCGCATCCCCCCGCGCTAGGTTCCCCCCACGCGCCGCGGCGAAAGGTGGGCACGGACGGCTGGCGAACACTGCCGGCCGGGAGGTGGACATGCTGCGCACCGCGTCTCTGGCGGCCATCCTCGGCGCCGCCGCCATGGTTCTCGTCGCCGCGGCCCCGGTCGCCGCCGCGCCCCGCGCGATCCTGCCCGGCCACACGCCGGCATTCGTGCACCGCATCCGGCCCCTGGGCCCGGCCGCCGGGGGCCGGCAGTTCGACGTCACCCTCTGGCTGCAGCCGCGCGATGCCGGGGGCCTGGCCCAGCTGGCCGCCACCGTCGCCGGCCGCGGGAGCGGGTTTCTCTCGCCGCGGCAGGTGCAGGCGCGCTTTCTGCCAACAGCCGGCAGCTACCGGGCCGTGGAGGCCTACCTGCGCGGCCAGGGCCTGCGGGTCACCGAGACCGTCCCCAACCGCCTCTTCGTGCAAGCCAGCGGCACGGTGGCCCAGGTGTCCGCCGCCTTCGCCGTCGGCCTCCAGCGGTACCGCCTCCACGGGCGCACGGTGATCGCCAACGACGGCGACCCGTCGCTGCCCGCGTCGCTTCGCGGTGTCGTGGCCGCCATCGGCGGGCTGGACGGCGCGGCCGTCGCCAGGCCTGACGTGCGGCTGCAGGGCCACGAGCCCCAGCCCTTCCGCCATGGCCCGCCGCCCGCCAACGCCGGCGCGGCACTCTGCGCCGGGTTCGCGCCCAACGGCACGCCGGGCTACATCCCCTGCCCCTTCACCCCGCAGGGCCTGCGGGCGGCGACCGGGCTGGGCGGCCGCGTGCCGGACGGCGCCGGCCAGACCGTGGCCATCGTCGACGCGTACGGGAGCCCGACCCTCGGCGCCGACGTGGCGACCTTCGACCGGGGCTTCAACCTGCCGGGCACGCGCTTCCGCCAGATCGGGCGCACGATCACGGGGGGCAGCGCGACGGACGACGTGCCGGGCTGGCAGGTGGAGACGACCCTGGACGTCGAGTGGGCGCACGCCTTCGCGCCCGGCGCGGCCATCAACCTGTACGTGGCGCCCAATGCCAGCGGGGCCCTGTTCCGCACCCTCGACCGGATCGTGGCGACCCGGGCGGCGCACCTGATCTCCCTCTCCTGGGGCGAGCCCGAGTACGGCACGCCGGCGGCCCAGCTGCGGGCCCAGAACACGGTGTTCGAGCTGGCCGCCCTCGAGGGCATCGGGGTCGCCGCCGCCTCCGGCGACTGCGGCGATGCGAGCGCGTGCACCGGCGGCGTCGCCAGCGCCGAGTTCCCGGCCTCCTCGCCGTGGGTGACGGCCGTGGGCGGGCTCTCGCTGCTGCCCCACCAGAGCCCCGTCGCCTGGGGCACCGCAATCTGTGTGCAGACCCAGGCCACCCCGGTCGGCCTCCCGGCCTGCCCGAGCGCCGCCTTCGCGGGCGGCAGCGGCGGCGGCGTGAGCAGCCTGTTCACGGCCCCGCCCTGGCAGACCGGCGCCACCATGCGAGCGACGCCGGATGTCGCGTTGAACGCCGATCCCTACACCGGCGCCTGGGTGGCGTTTCAGGGCGGCTTCGGAGCCGTCGGCGGCACCAGCCTGGCGGCGCCGACCTTCACGGGCCTCATGGCCCTGGCGCACCCGTACGGCCTGGCCACGCCGTGGCTCTATGGGCCTGCGCGCTGGGCGATCACCCCGGTCGGCAACGGCACGGCCGGGCCTCTGAAGTATCAGGGCCTGAGCAGCGGCAACCTCTACCACGTGTACTTCGGGTATGATCAGGGCCTGTCGGGCGCCCAGGCCACCGGCCTCGGCTTCCCCGACCGGTTGTTCACGCGCTGAGCGGATGCGGGGGGCAGGCCGTGATGGCCGCCCCCCGCGGACGCTACATCCGGATCGCCGGGATTCCGAACTCCTGCACGTAGCCGACGAACTCGGCGATGTCCTTGTCCATGACCGCCTGCAGGCGCTGGAGCTGGGTGTCCACGGCCGCGCCGGTCTCCGCGAAGAGGTCGCGGCTCTGCTCGTTCGGGGCCCAGTCGGCGGAGGCGACAACGGCCGCCAGGTGCAGCAGCTCGTCGTTGAGCCTCGGCGGCAGCCGGCCGCCCGGCAGGTCGCCCGCGCCCCGCACCGGTACCAGCTCGGCCTCGATGGCCGCGAGGCTGCCCTTGCAGGCCTCCGCCTTCTCGGCGACCGTGGCCGCGACCCGGTGGCCCTCGGCGCGGCGCACCCACTCATCCAGCTGGCCGGACACCCCGTGGATCCGCCTGAGGCCGTCCTGCAGGGCCTGAACCTTGTCGCGCACGGCGATCAGCAGCTCGAACTGCGCCTGCAGGTCGGCCTGGCTCGCCTCGACGCGCGGGTCCTTCAGCAACTGGAAGGTGTGGGAGCGGGTCTGCTCACCCGCCGCCAGCTCCACGGTGTACGTGCCGGGAGGGGCCAAGGGGCCCTCGGCGGACAGGCGCGACTTGCTGAGGGCCTGGTCCTCCTGGTAGAGGGTGGCCCCCGGGTAGCGCATGTCCCAGATGTACGTTCCGGCGCCGGCCGGCGCTTCGATGTTGGCCTGGTGCGCCACCCCGCCGCCCGCATTGCGGATCGTGAGCGTGACGGGCCCGGCGGAAGGCAGGTGGTAGCGGATGATCACACCGAGCGGCGGGTTCTGACCGGCGTCGGCGAACTCGGGCGCGAAGCCGGCCTCGGCGCGCCTGGTGATGTAGTTCATGCCGCCGCCGGGAAACACGCGGGACACGGTCGGGAACAGCAGGGGCTGGTCCGCCGTTCCGCGGCCGCTTCTGGCGCCGGCCGGCACCATCCGCACCGTGGCGCGCGGGGCAAAGAGGTGGGGCGCCGCCGGGTCGACGGCCTCCCGCAGGGGGCTGATGTCATCCAGCACCCAGAACGAGCGGCCGTGGGTGGCGGCCAGCAGGTCGCCGTC
>JAJYVM010000441.1 GCA_021792015.1 Bacillota bacterium
CGCCCGCCCAGATAACGGTGGGCTTCCGTCGTTACGACCTCCGGGGTGAAACTGCGCGCTTTCCGCCGCCGGCTCGCACCACCCGCCGGCTCTCTGAGGCCTTTGGCGCGCCACTTGTCCCCGTCATTGGGCTACCGCTCGCGATATCACCCGGCCCGGCCGCCTGGCAACATCATCTCGTGGACGGCGGCGCCGGCCGGCACGATGGGCCAGGTGTTCTCCGCCGCGGTGACCACCACGTCCAGCAGGGCCGGGCCTCCCGAGGCGAAGGCCCGCCCCACGGCGTCCTCCAGCTCGCCGGCGCTCCGCACCCGCTCCGCCGGGATGGTGTAGGCCTCCGCCAGCCGGCAGAAATCCGGGTTCCAGAGCTCCGAGGCCGAGTAGCGCTCGCGGAAGAACAGCTCCTGCCACTGTCGCACCATGCCGAGGTAGCCGTTGTTGACCACCGCCACGACGATGGGCAGCCGCAGCGAGGCGATGGTGGCCAGCTCCTGCACGGTCATCTGCAGCCCGCCGTCGCCCGTCACGCAGAGCACATGCCCGTCCGGGCGGGCCAGCTGCACGCCGATGGCCGCCGGTAGGGCGTAGCCCATGGTGCCGAGACCGCCGGATGTGATGAAGCGGCGCGGCGCCCGCACCGTGAAGTGCTGGGCGCACCACATCTGGTGCTGGCCAACGTCTGCGACGACCGTGGTCGGCTCCGGGCAGGCCGAACGCAGGGCCCGCACGGAGGCCGGCCCGCTGAGGCTGCCCTGGCCGCAGGTCTCCTCGGGGTAACCGCCGTCGACCTGGGGCCGCCAGGGCTTCGGACGGCACGACACTCCAAGGGTGGTCACGAGTGCCGCCAGCGCCTGCCGGCAGTCGGCGGCAAGGCCGACGTCCGCCCGCTTGATCTTGCCGATCTCGGCCGCGTCGATGTCGATGTGGATGATGCGCGCCCCGGGCGCAAAGCGCCGCGGGTCGCCGGTGACGCGGTCATCGAAGCGGATGCCGGCGGCGATCAGCAGGTCGGCCTGCGCCGTGGCGTGGTTGGCGACCGGGGCGCCGTGCATACCCAGCATCCCGAGGTAGGCGGGGTGGTCGCCGGGAAAGACGCCGAGCCCCATCAGCGTAGCCGCGACCGGGCAGCCCAGGATCTCCTGCAAGGCCCGCGCTTGCTCCGCGGCACCCGCTTGCGCGGCGCCGCCCCCCACGACCAGCAGCGGCCGTTCGGCATGGCGGCACAACTCCGCGGCGGCCGCCACCTCGGCCGGGTCCGGGGCCTCCGGCAGCCGGTAGCCGCGGAGGGCGAGGGGGCCCGGCTCCCCGGGCGGCACGGCGCCAAGCTGGATGTCCTTCGGCACGTCGACCAGCACGGGGCCGGGCCGACCCGTCGCCGCGATGTGGAAGGCCTCCCGCATGATCCGGCGCAGGTCCTCCGTCCGCCGCACCTGGTAGGAGTGCTTGACCACGGGCAGCGTGGTGCCCACGATGTCGGCCTCCTGGAAGGCGTCCGTCCCGATCAGGGTCGTCGCCACCTGGCCGG
Organism: Bacillota bacterium; assembly: GCA_021792015.1. GTDB lineage: Bacteria > Bacillota > Sulfobacillia > RBS10-35 > JAJYVM01 > JAJYVM01. Next base: position 1,526 of record JAJYVM010000441.1, read on the forward strand.
TCACGGCCACGAGCGGGATGGAGTCGAGGTGGGCCGTGGCCAGGCCCGTGATCAGGTTGGTGGCGCCGGGGCCGGACGTGGCAAAAGCAACGCCGACGCGGCCGCTGGCGCGCGCGTAGCCGTCCGCGGCGTGGGCGGCGCCCTGCTCGTGGCGGCAGAGGACGTGGCGGAGGGCGCTGCCGTGCAGGGCGTCGTAGATGGGGAGGATGGCCCCGCCCGGATGGCCGAAGACGACCTCCACACCCTGGGCGACCAGCTCGTCGATGACAACCTCGGCGCCGTTCACGGCGATGCCCCCTTACACGCGTGGGTGAAGGCGCGGGCGATAGGCCCGCGCCACCGAATCAGCGCGGCTTCAGCCAGCTCATCATGCCGCGCAGGCGCCGGCCGACCTGCTCCAGCGGGTGTGCTTCGGCCGCCGCCCGCATGGCGCCCAGGACCGGGCGGCCGCTCTGGTTCTCCATGATCCACTCGCGGGCGAACTCGCCGTTCTGGATGCGCCGCAGGCTGTCGGCCATGGCGGCGCGCACGTGCTGGTCCACCAGCCTGGGCCCGTTGCTGAAGTCGCCGTACTCGGCCGTGTCGCTCACCGAGTAGCGCATGCCGGCGAGGCCGCCCTCGTAGACCAGGTCCACGATCAGCTTCATCTCGTGCACGCACTCGAAGTAGGCGATCTCGGGGGCGTAGCCCGCGGCGACGAGGGTCTCGAAGCCCGCCGTCATCAGGGCGGTGAGCCCGCCGCAGAGGACGTTCTGCTCGCCGAAGAGGTCGCTCTCCGTCTCCTCGCGGAAGGTGGTCTCGATCACACCGGCCCGGGTGCAGCCGACGGCCCGGGCGTAGGCCAGGGCCCGGGTCGTGGCCTCGCCGCTGGCATCCTGCTGGACCGCCAGCAGGGCGGGGACGCCCTCGCCGGACTGGACCAGGCGGCGGAACATGTGGCCGGGGGCCTTCGGCGCGACCATCACCACGTCGACGTCGGGCGGCGGCACGACCTGGTGGTAGTGGATCGAGAAGCCGTGGGAGAAGCCCAGGGTCTTGCCCGCGCGGAGGGCGGGCCGGATGTGCTCGGCGTAGACGGCGGCCTGCCGCTCGTCCGGGATCAGGATCTGGATGTAATCGGCGGCGTCGGCGACCTGGCGCACCGTGCCCACCTCGAAGCCGTCGTGCTCGGCCGTGCGCCAGCGGGCGCTGCCCTCGTAGAGGCCGACGAGCACGCGCACGCCCGCGTCCTTGAGGTTGCCGGCCTGGGCGTGGCCCTGGGAGCCGTAGCCGATCACGGCCACGGTCTTGCCGGCCAGGGGCAGAAGGCTCGCGTCCGCGTCGTAGTAGACCTTCGCTGCCATCAGAGCACCTCCGTGCTGGATCCGGCCAGGGCCCGGGCACCGCGGGCCAGGGCCACGCGGCCGGTGCGGGCCACCTCGAGCACGCCATGGTCCTCGCCATCCAGGAGGCCGATCATGGCGGAGATCTTGTCCTCCGTGCCCGTGACCTCCAGGGTCAGGCTGTCGGCGCCCGCGTCGACCACCCGTGCCCGGAACACGTCCGCGACCTGCAGGACGGACGCCCGGGACCCGGGCGGGCAGCGCACCTTGCAGAGGGCCAGCTCCCGGGCGACCAGGCTGTCGGCGTCGAGGGCATGCACAGCCAGGACGTCGACCAGCTTTCCGAGCTGGCGCGCCAGCTGATCGCGCTGGGCGGGCTCGCCCTCCAGGACGATGGTCATGCGGGCAAGGGCCCGATCCTCGGCCGGACCGACGGCCAGGCTCTCGATGTTGAACCCGCGCCCGCTGATCAGGCTGGCCACCCGGGCCAGGACACCGAAGTGATTCTCGACCAGGGCTGCAAGCGTGTACCGCAGTCTTTGCCACCCCCGTCTTGCTTCCGACCCCGTTCGGCAGGGG
>JAJYVM010000442.1 GCA_021792015.1 Bacillota bacterium
CACCGCGCAGAGGAAGTGCGCCCCGTGCTGGACGGCATCGCCATGCTGGCCCGCGAGGCCGGCTGCGCCGTGCTCATCCTGCGGCACCTGCGCAAGTCCGCCGCGGATGCGGCCATCGACCGTGGGTGGGGGTCCGTGGACTTCGGCGCCGCGGCGCGCAGCATGCTGCTGGCCGGCGCTGACCCCGCTGACGCGACTCGCCGGGCCGTCGTGGCAACGAAGCACTCCCTGGCCGCCGAGCCTCCGGGCATCGGCTACGGGATCGAAACCGCTACCATCGGCGCGGGGATCGAGACCGCGCGCATCCGCTGGACCGGCCAGACTGACATGACCGCCGCGACCATCCTCGCGGCGGAGCCGGGCGCGGAGCGCCCGACCCGCGAGGACACGTCGGGCCGCCGCGCGGAGGACTGGCTGCGCGACGCCCTGGCGGAGGGGCGGCAGGCCACCTGGGACGCCCTGACCCGAGAGGGCCGCGACGCGGGGCACGCCGAGATCACCCTGCGCCGCGCTCGCACGGCCCTGGGGTGCCGGCGGGAGTGGGTCGCCCGGGGCGAGTGCGTCTGGAGCCTGCCGAGCGACAACCATGGCGCAAACCATGAGCAAACCTCAACCCATGGCGTCCCTCCTACTCCCCCAAGGGCTGCGAGGTTTGCTCATGCGCGGAACGGCGAGCAAACCTCAGAGGCCATGAGCCCCAAGGCCGAAGAGGACATTCCGAGGTTTGCTCAACCTCCATGCCATGGTTCGGCCGATGCGCCTGCGCAAACCCCGGCAAGCCATGGAGCCGTACGGGAGCCGGGCACGGTGGTGCCATTCCGGCGCCGGGGGGGTGCGGACCTGTGACCACGGCAGAGGCGATGGAGAGATTGCGGGGCGCGGGGGGCGCTGTGTGGATCGGCGAGGACGGCCGTGCGAAGGCGGAGGCGCCTGACACGCCGGAGGCGCAGGAAGCCCTGGCGGCCCTGCGGGCCGAGCGTGATGCCGTCCTGGCGCTCCTCGCCGAGGTGGCCACCCACCTGGAGGCGCGCTGTATCCGGTCGCCCCGAGTCTGGGTCGAAGCCGACCGCCTGCATGGGGACTACCGCGCCCGCGGCGGCCACCTGGACCGCGCGACGTACCTGGCCGCCGTGCTGGCCGACGGCCGCGCGGCAACGTCCCCTGGCGGCATCGTGGCAGACGTCGGTCTGGCTGCGGACTGGGGACCGGAAGACGGCGGGACCCTGCGCCGTGCCCGCCGAGGGGGCGAGCGCAATGGATAGCCCGATGTTGCGCGCCGCCATGGCCTACCTGGACGGCTGGAGCCCCTTGGGGCGCCCCGTGGCCGCCCTGCCCTGCTGCGCGCCAGACCCGGCGAGCCCGACAGGCTGCACCGCACGCTGGCACACGCCGGACCGGCGCAAGGCCCACAAGATCGGCAAGGTGCCGCTGGTGGCCTGGAAGCAGTTCGAGGTGCGCCTGCCCACCGGGGCCGAGTGGCGCCAGTGGGACAGGTGTTTCGGACGGGCCGGCTACAACGTGGGCACGCTGGCTGGCTCCGTGTCCGGTGTCCTGCTCCTGGACGTGGACTGCCACGACCCCGCAGCGGACGGCCGGCACACCCTGCGGCACCGGGGACTCTCTGCGCCCGGGACGCCTGGGGTTCTGACCCCATCTGGCGGCTTGCACGGGTGGTATCTCTACCCCGCCGACTCCGAGCCGGGGACGCTCCGGAACTTTCAGACCCGGCCCGACCTGCCGGGCATCGACGCCCGGGGGGACGGAGGATTCGGCGTGCTGCCGCCGTCCGTCCACGAGAACGGCGGTGTCTACGCCTGGGGGCGGGCAACCCGCGACCTCCCGCTGGCGCCCGCCCCCGCATGGCTCCTGGCCCAGTTCGGACGGCGGACGGCCGGCGCTGGCGGCGCGCGCGGAGCCGCACCGAGCGACGACTGGGCCGATCTCTGGCGGGGCCCATGGACGCCTGGGCAGCGCCACGGGGCCGCCTGCCGACTGATCGGGCACTGGCGCGAGCACGGCATCACCGAGTCCGAGGCCGTGGCGATGCTGTGCGCCTGGGACGCCACGGCCTGCGACCCGCCCAAGGGCGAGGAAGAGATCGCCGCACACGTCGCCGACCTGTACGGACGGGGCGGACGTGACCTGCCCGATCCCGCGCCATGGGAGGAAGCCCGGCCCGCCTTCGGCCTGCTGCCCGCCCGGCTGCAGGAGCGGCTGTGCTCCCCGGAGCGGGGCGCCATGGCCGGCGCTGCCGCGGAGTGTCTGCGGCGCGGCGTGGACCCTGCGCTGCTGCACGCATGGCTGCTCGACCTGCACGACGAGGAGGTCGAAGCGGCCGGCCGGATGCTGGCGTGGGCGACGCGGAAGGAAGGCGGTGGCCGACGTGCCGGTTGAGCTGCGCCCGTACCAGCAAGACGAGCGTCGGGCCGTCGCCGATCGGGTCGCTGCGAGGCGCGCGCCATGGGGTGGCGGCCCGGCGAGACCGAGGCTCGATGCGCTGGCCCCCTGCCCCTGCCGCCGGTGCCGACGATGCCCGTGGCGCTGCTGCGGCAAGCCGAGGCCCTACTGCCCGGCCTGCCGCCCGGAGAACGGCGCGAGGCCGCCGCTACCCTGGTCGCGCTGTTTGGGCCGCCGGCTGCACACCTGCGAGTCGACCGCGAGACCGGGAGCCGTTGACGCCGCTGCGGACTTGTCGCGAGCGCCGACCCTGGCGCTGGTGGTGACGGCCGAGACGCGCGCCTGGAGGTGGTCCGGTTGAAGGTCGCCGCCTACGCCCGGGTCTCGACCTCGGACAAGGACCAGGACCCTGAAACGCAGTGCATCGCCTTGCGCGACTTCGCCCGGGTCCAGGGCTGGGAGATCGTCGGCGAGTACGTGCACCACGCGCCCGCCAACGACCCGCTGCACCGCACCGCTTGGCGGAAGCTCCTGGACGATGCGGCCAAGCGCCGATTCCAAGCCGTGCTCGTCTTCAAGCTGGACCGGGCGTTCCGCAGCGTCAAGCACATGCACGACACGCTGGCGGTCTGGGAGGTCCAGGGGATCGGGTTCGTGTCGGTGCGCGAGGGGTTCGACACGCGCACGGCCCTGGGCCGGCTGCTGCTCAACCTCCTCGCCTCGCTGGCGGAGTTCGAGTTGGAGGTCCTGAGCGAGCGGGTCAAGGCCGGCATGGACCGCGCCCGGCGGCAGGGAGTGCACATCGGGAGGCCGCCCGTGACGGCACGGGCGGGCTTTGCGGAGCGGTGGGCGGCCGTGCGCGCGGACCTGGAGGCCGGGCGTATCAGCCGATCGGAGGCGGCGCGCCGGCTGGACTGCAGGTACGCCACGTTGCTGCGGCTGCTGAACATCATGGCGGTACCGGCGCCAAAGTGAAGGGGCCGGGCCTTGCGTCGACGCGCAGGTATCCCGCCTACTCGCGGCGG
>JAJYVM010000443.1 GCA_021792015.1 Bacillota bacterium
CTACTGGGGCGGCAAGCCGAAGCTGGCCGGCATCGACTTCAAGTCCATCCCGGACTCGGCGACGCGCATTGCCGCGCTGCAGAGCGGCCAGGTGCAGGTCATCGACACGGTGCCGCCTGAGAACGTGGCCCAGCTCCAGTCCGACCCCAGCCTCAAGGTCATCAGCGTGCCCGGCCTGCAGACGTTCGGCGTCGTGCTGAACGAGCGGATCGCCCCGCTCAACGACCCGCTGGTGCGCCAGGCCTTCAACTACGCCGTGGACAAGGCCGCCATCGTGAAGACCCTCTTCCAGGGCCAGGCCACCGTCATGGACTCGCCGCTGGCGCCGGACACCACCGGCCACGCGGCCCAGACCCCGTATCCATACGACCCCGCCAAGGCCAAGTCACTGCTGTCGCAGGCCGGCTACACGCCGGGCGCGGGCGGCGTGCTGGCCAAGGGTGGCAAGGCCCTCAGCCTGACCCTGAGCTACCCGACCACGCAGTACCCGGCCGGCGCCAAGGTCGCCCAGGCGATCCAGTCGCAGTTGCAGCAGATCGGGGTGAAGGTCACCCTGAACCCGATCGACAGCGCGAGCTTCTTCAACACGCTGCGCGTCCCGCCGTCCCAGGAGAAGTACCAGATGGTGCTCTTCGGATTCAACCCGAGCAACGCCGACGGCGGCTACCAGCTCGACTCGCTGTTTGAGTCCAACCCGACGCAGACCGCGCTGAACGTTTGGAACTTCGGCTGGTACAGCAACCCGGCCGTCGACAAGCTGCTGAAGCAGGCGGACGTCACGACCAACGCCACGACCCGCGACGGGCTGCTGGCGCAGGCCGAGGCGCAGATCTGGAAGGATGCCCCGGACATCTGGCTCTACGTGCCGGCCGTCGTGGTCGCGACCCGCGCGAACGTGTCCGGCGTGAGCGTGCTCCCCATCGTGTTCACCATGCTCCGCAACGCCTCGCTGTCGTAATCGCGGACGCTGAGGGCGGGGGCAGGGCCGCGGCGCGCCCGGCCCCCCTGCCCCGGCGCACAGGACGCACCGTGACGGGGGGAGGCAGCTCCGAATGGCCCGCTACGCCATCATCCGCCTTGTGCGCCTGATCCCCCAGGTGCTGCTGGTGGTCACGCTGCTGTTCGTGCTGTTCCGGATGCTGCCCGGCGATCCGGCGCAGCTGATCGCGGGCCTGACGGCCTCCGCGGCGGAGATCGCGCGCGTCCGGCACCAGCTGGGGCTCGACAAGCCGCTCTGGGTCCAGTACGGCGTCTTCCTGGCGCAGGCCGTGCAGGGCAACCTCGGCCAGTCGATCAGCTATGGCCAGCCCGTGACGACGGTCGTGGCCGCCCACCTGGCGCCAACGGTGGAGCTGACGGTCTCCTCCATCGTGCTGACGGTGGTTTTGGGCATCCCGGCGGGCATCCTGTCCGCCGTGCGGCCGCGGGGCCTGGTCGGCTACGCCTCGACGCTGGTGTCGGTGGTCTTCCTGGCGGTCCCCAACTTCTGGCTCGGCCTGCTGCTGGTCGAGTGGCTATCGGTCAAGACACATGTGCTGCCGGCCGTCGGCTGGGGCGGGCCGGCCTCGCTCGTGCTGCCCACGCTCGCCATCGCCGCCCGTCTCGTGGCCCTGGTCGCGCGCATGACGCGCAGCAGCATGCTCGATGTGTCGTTCGAGGACTACGTGCGCACGGCGCGCGCCAAGGGCCTGAGCGCGACCCGCGTTCTGCTGCGGCACATGCTGAAGCCCACCCTTCCGCCGGTGATCACCATCATCGGTCTGCAGGCCGGCTACCTGCTGGGCGGCGCGCTCGTCATCGAGGTCCTGTTCGCGATTCCCGGCATCGGCCAGCTCATGGTCACGGGCGTCGCCACGCGCGACTATCCGCTGGTGCAGGGCATCACGCTCTTTTACGTCGCCGCCTTCATGCTGATCAACCTGCTGGTCGACATCTCGTACGGCTGGCTGGATCCGCGGGTGCGGTACGCATGAAGATCCGCGCGCGCGACCTCACGGCCTGGGTCGGCGGGCTCATCGTCGCGATGTTCGTCATCGTGGCGCTCGCCCACCACTGGCTGGAGCCGTATAACCCGACCGCCGAAAACCTGTCGGCGGCCCTTTTGCCGCCCGGTCCGGGCCACCCGCTCGGCACGGACCCCCTGGGCCGGGACATCCTCTCACGCCTGATCGCCGCCACGGCCGTCGACCTCTGGATCACGGGGGCCGGCATGCTGGCCGCCCTGGCGATCGCCATCCCGATCGGGCTGCTGGCCGGCCACCGCGGCGGCCGCGCCGACGCCCTGATCACGGCCGCCTCGGACGGGGTGCTGACCTTCCCGACCATTGTGCTGGGCATCGCCATCGTGAGCCTTCTGGGGATGGGCGAGACCAGCCTCATCGTCGCGGTGGCGCTCACGACCGCCCCCCAGCTGGTCCGCATCATCCGCGGCCTGGCCATCGCCCTGCGCGGCGCGCCGTTCGTGGAGAGCGCACGCGCCGCCGGCAGCAGCGAGATCCGGATCCTCGCGCTGCACGTGTTCCCGAACGTCATCGGCTCCACGCTGGTCGCCGCGAGCCTTTTGGCCAGCCAGGCCGTGCTGATCGCGGCCGCCCTCGGCTTTCTCGGCCTCGGTGTGCGGCCGCCGGCGCCCGAGTGGGGCACGATGCTGTCGGACAGCCGGTCCTACCTCACCACCGACCCGGCGCTGATGGTCCTGCCAGGCGCATGCATCGCGCTCTTTGTGCTCGGGCTCAACATGCTGGGCGACGGGCTGCGCGATGCGCTCGATCCGAAGCTGCGGGGACGGCTGTGAGCCAGATCAGCGCGGCGGCCGCACGGTGATGGGCGGCGGCGCGAGGGCGCGCGCCGCCGCCTCGATGTCGGGGGCCCAGCCAGCCACGACGGCAGCCGAGGCCGCGGCCCCACGGGCTGCCGCCTCGCCCGGGGCCACCTCGACCGGCAACCCCAGCATCCGGGCCAGCTCCATCGCCACGAAGCGGCTCTGCGCCAGGCCGCCGGTCGCGACGTGGCGGCGCACCGGCAGTCCCGCGGCCGCGACGCGGTCCAGGAGATCCCCCATCTCGCCCAGCGCCTCCCGCACCACACCGGCATACACCTGCCCGGGCGTCCAGCCGTGGAGCAGCAGGGCGCGACAGCGCGCCGGCTGCTGCCGCGGCTCCGCTGCGAGGGCGCCTTTCGGGAGCGGCAGGCCCGCGGCAAGCGCGGCCAGAGCGGCCTCACCCAGCGCCAGATGCCGCATGCCGCCGACAGCGGCGGGTCCCCCGTCGCACGCCGCCGCGGCCAGGTCGCACCGCCGCCCGGCCCACACGACGGCGGCGGCGCTGGCCCAGCCCGTAAGCCCGACCGGATAGCCGTAAAGGCCCGGCACTGGCGCCGCCGCCACCGCGCGCGGGACGAAGCTCGTCGAGATGGTCAGGC
>JAJYVM010000444.1 GCA_021792015.1 Bacillota bacterium
ACGCGCCGGCGATGACGTTGGGCCGCCTGGTGACTCGAAATAGGGGCCACCCCTTGCCGGCCGCCATGGCGGCCAGTAGACTAGTCTAAAACCAGTATAAGGAGGTTGACCACCGGTGCGCACGGTAGGTGCCTTTGAAGCGAAGACCCACCTGTCGCAGCTTCTGGACGAGGTGGCCCGTGGCGAGCGCATCGCCATCACCAGGCATGGTGTGCCGGTGGCGCTCCTCGTTCCGGCCCGGCCTGCGGAGCAGGATGTCGACAGCATCATCACGGCGCTGCGCCGCGTGACGAGCGGCCTGCGCCTCGATGGGCTCAAGCCCCGTGATCTGATCGAAGAGGGCCGGCGGTGGTGAGAGAGCCCGTAGACGCCGCAGGCGCGGGTGAGCCTGCCGGGTTTGTGCTTGACGCGTCCGTCACCGTGTCGTGGTGTTTCGAAGACGAGCGAACGCCGGCAACGCAGGCCGTGCTCGAGCGTTTGCGCGAGGTGACAGCGTTCGTGCCGGCCATTTGGCCCCTGGAGGTCGGCAATGCGCTGCTTGTGGCGGAGCGCCGGTCCCGGCTCGGCCCGGAACAGACGGGGGCGATCCTCGACCTGCTGGCCCGCCTGCCGATCCGGTTCGCCGACCCGGTGACCGGGCCAGACTGGATGGCCCTTGTCGTGCTGGCTCGAAATGCGGGTTTGGCGACCTACGACGCGGCTTACCTGGACCTCGCACTGCGGAGCGGCCTGCCCCTGGCCAGCCCCAACCCCACTACACCCTCGTCACGATCGGCGGCAGGCCGGCCTCGCGCACGTGGGCCGAGAACTCGGCCACGTCGGTCGCCACGATCTCGCGCAGCCGCCCGATCTGCGCGTCCACCTTCCCGGACAGGTCGTCATACACGTCGTAGGACTGCTTGGTCGGCCGGTGCATGGCCGCGCTCACCACGTTGCCGAGCAGCACCAGCTTGTTGTTGAGCTTGATGGGGAAGTTCAGCAGATCCTGGCGCGCCCGCGCCTTCACCTGCAGCAGCTCCTCCTCGACGCCCGCGAGGCGGCCCTTCAGGCCCTCGGCGGCCGCCGCGATCGCCGCCGCGTTCTGCCGCCCTTCCGTCCGCCCCACCCAGGCCTCCGCCTGCTGGCGGATGCTGCGGATCTCGGTCACGGCGCGGTGGGTCTCCGACACCTTGTCGCGGATGCGGATGGCCAGCTCGAACTGCGCCCGCAGGTCCTCGTCGGAGGCGTCGACGTTCGGCGCCCGCCGGATCTCGAACGGCTGCGCCAGCGTCCTGCCGCCGACGGTCAGCCGCACCTCGTACTTGCCGGGCGGCGCCACGGGCCCGGTCAGCGTCCCCCCGTAGAGCACCAGCCCCCCCGGCACGCCCTCGGCGTCCGGGTAGCGCATGTCCCACACGAAGCGGTTGCCGCCCGCCGCGCCGGCCGGCTTCGGACCGTCCTTGGCCGTGCTGGTGTAGCGCTTGATGACGGTGCCGCCGGCCTCGCAGAACTCCAGGGTGACCTCAGGGGCGGCCTCGCGGAGGTAGTAGTGCACGACGACCCCGCTCGGCGGGTTGGTGCCGGCATCCAGCACCTCCGTCTCCACGCCGTCGCCGTCCGGCTTCGGCCGCGCGGCCATGGTCACCACCATGCCGCCGGGGCCGCCGTAGTCGCGGGCGCCGCCCCCCTCCGGCCGCACCCGCCCGCCGGACTGGAAGCGCAGCCCCGGCCGCGGCGCGAAGAGGTGCACGGCGCCGAGGTCGGCCGGCATCTGCCGCAGGGGGCTGAGGTCGTCCAGGATCCAGAACGAGCGGCCGTGCGTGGCGGCCACCAGGTCGCCGTCCTTGACGATCAGGTCGTGGATGGGGACCACCGGCAGGTTGCCCTGCAGGAGCTGCCAGCTGGCCCCGTCGTCCAGGGACATGTACACGCCCGTCTCCGTCCCGGCGTAGAGCAGCCCCCGCCGCTCGGGATCGGCGCGGATGACGCGCGTGAAATCCCACGCCGGAATGCCGCCCGTGATGGGCTTCCACGTCGCCCCGTAGTCGGTCGTCTTCAGCAGATAGGGCCGCGTGTCGTCCAGCTTGTACCGCGTGGCCGCCACGTAGGCCTCGGCCGGGTCGAAGGGGGACGGCTCGATGATGCTGATCAGCGCCCACTCCGGCAGCAGGGAGGCCGGCGGCGTCACGTTGCGCCACGATTTGCCGCCGTCCCGCGACACGTGGATCAGGCCGTCGTCCGACCCCGCCCAGTAGAGCCCTCGCTGCAGCCGCGACTCCTCGAAGGCGAACACCGTGGCGTAGTACTCGGCGCTGCTGTTGTCCTTCGTGATGGGCCCGCCGGAGGCCACCATCGTCGCGGGCTCGGCCCGCGTCAGGTCCGGGCTGATGGCCTCCCAGCTCCCGCCCTCGTCCAGGGACCGGAAGACGCACTCGCCCGTCGCGTAGAGCACGTTGGGGTCGTGTGGCGACAGCACGATGGGGTAGGTCCACTGGAAGCGGTGCTTCAGGTCGCCGACGCCCCAGCCGGCCGGGTTGTCGGGCCAGACGTTGATGGTGCGCGTGAGCCCGCGCGCGTGGTCGACCCGCGTCAGCTGGCCCTTGATGCCGCCCGCGAAGATGATGTCCGGGTTGTCGGGCCGCACCGCGATGTACCCCGACTCGCCGCCGCCGACCGTGTAGTAGTCGGTCGCCATGATGGCGCCCTTCTCGGACCGGCTGGGCACCGACATCGTCGTGTTGTCCTGCTGCGCGCCATAGAGCCGGTACGGGAAGCGGCTGTCCGCCACCACGTGGTAGAACTGCGCCGTCGGCTGGTTGTAGAGGGTCGACCACGACAGCCCGCCCGTGAAGCTCACGCAGGCGCCGCCGTCGTTGCCCTCGATCATGCGCTTCGGGTTTCTCGGGTCGATCCAGAGGTCGTGGTTGTCGCCGTGCGGCGTCGGCACCGCCGTGAACGACTTGCCCCCGTCCGTGGACTTCCACATGCCCACGTTGAGGTCGTACATGGTGTCGGGATCCTGCGGGTCGGCGAAGATGTGGCTGTAGTACCACGCCCGCTGGCGCAGGTTTCTGTCGTCCGTCATCAGCTTCCACGTCATGCCCGCGTCGTCCGAGCGGAACAGCCCGCCGTCCTCGGCCTCGACCTGCGCCCACACGCGGTCGTGGTTGGCCGGGCTGACAGCCAGCCCGATGCGCCCCTTGACGCCCTTGGGCAGCCCGGGCCGCCCCGTCAGCTCGGTCCAGGTGTCGCCGCCGTCCTCGGACTTGAACAGCCCCGTCCCCGGTCCGCCGCTGCTGAGGAAGTGCGGCCCGCGCCGCACCTCGTAGAGCGAGCCGTACAGGATGCGCGGGTTGGTGGGATCCAGCACCAGGTCGATGGCCCCCGCGTCGTCGCTGCGGTAGAGGATCCGGTCCCAG
>JAJYVM010000445.1 GCA_021792015.1 Bacillota bacterium
GATCCATGTCGGCGTTGAGCAGGCGCATGAGGTCATCCTCCTGCACGATGTCGCGCAGCCAGTGATCGAACTGGGCGGCGGCGGGGTGGAAGCCGTAGGGGCCGTCGGGGTCGTGGGCGTGGCCAAGGTCCGAGCTGGCGATGTAGCCGACGCGGGTGGGGGAGGCCTGGCAGGCCTGCGCCACGGCGCGGCCGAAGTCGACGTGCTGCTGCAGGGTCAGGGCGCGGGTGGGACCGGCGATGACCACCTTCGGCTTGGGGTTCCAGCTGGCGCCCATGAAGTGGAAGGGGACCGTCGCCCCCCAGTCCAGCGGCACGGTCGAGCTGGGACCGGCGCTGCCGCCCGTGGAGACCAGGGCGGCCGGGACGCCGCTGCGCTGGCAGGTGTCCACGATCGCACGCGACAGGTTGACGTCCACGTCGAACTCCTGCTTGATGGGGCCGATCTCGCCGCGGGCCTTCCAGCCGCCGGAGACGGCGAACGCGCCCTCGATGCGGATGCCGTGGGGCGTGATCAAGAAGATGGTGTCGGGCCGGGCAGCGGCAAAGCGCCGGCCGAGTTCCTCCATCGAGGCGCGGGTGGCGGCGCCCTGGGCGAGGTCCGTCGAGAGCTCCGGGATCGTCAGGCCGCCGTGGGGCGCGATGGCCGCACAGACGATGGGCATGCGGAACCTCCTCTCTGCCGGGGCTGGGTCGGGGCGTGCAGTTCCGAACTGGGGTGCATGCGGCACGGAACGGCGGGGCATCGGGGGGTGCCGGGCCCGCCCCAGGCGCACCTCCGCCCGCGGGCGGCCGCCTGTGGTGCGGTTGCCCCTCGCCCGCCGCATCGCCACGGCGCCACGGCGCCACGGCACCGGCGAGTCAGCGCCGCAGGTCGCAACTTCGCGGGCGGTCCCCGGCACCCCTCCCGCCCGGATTCGACTGCGGCTGACCCGGTCGGCGCGCGTCGGCGGGCTGGGTCGCCGGGGCTGCGGCCGGCGGCCGGGCATTATGGCGGCAGGGGCTCAACTCAGCCTTCTCCGGCGGCTGGTCGCAGCGGATCGGGGGGGCTCCGCCGGGCGGCGGCGTGAGCCCGCCCGTCGCGCGAGGCGTGTGCCCCCTGCGTCCCGCGCTCACCGGTAGAGGCCCTGCTGCAACGCGTACCACCAGTGGAAGGCGGCGTAGGCCGCGAAGCCAGGCCAGGCGGCGGCGCGTTCGCGCACCTCGGCCTCCGATGCCCGCCGTCCGAGGCCGTACGCGGTGCCGACGGCCCGCTTCAGGCCGGCGTCGGCCGCGGGGATGACGTCGCGGAAGCCGAGCGAGCGCATCAGCACGTACTCCGCGGTCCAGCGGCCGACGCCGGGCAGAGCCGTGAGCGCGGCGACCGCCTCCTCGGTCGGCAGGTGGGCGATGGCGGCCCAGTCCGGCGGCTGGGCCGCCACGGCGAGCAGGTAGCGGATCTTCTGGCGGCTGAACTGGGCGGCGGCGAGCTCACTCGGGTCCGCCGCGACCAGGTCGGCGGGGCCCGGGAAGAGCGGCAGGCCGCCCGGACCACGGTGCCCGTACCGCTGAAGCAGCGTCCGCTTCAGACGGGCGGCGAACGCCACCGTGATCTGCTGGCCCAGGATGGCCCAGCACAGGCACTCGAAGGGGTCCGGGAAGCGGGCCGGTCGCAGCCCCGGCCAGCGCGCGGCCAGCTCGGCGAGCACCGGATCGCGCGGCGGCGGGGGCAGGGGGTCGTCGGCCGCGAAGGCCCGGCGGGCCATGTCCACGGCGGCGGCCACGTCCCCGGGCGCCGGCGCCAGGCTGTCCCCCCGCCAGACGTGGATGCGCAGGGCCGGCGCGTCCTCGGTGCCGGCCGCTTCCACCCGCATGGCGGTCGCCGCATCCAGGGCGCGGGTATACGAGCACTCGTCGGCCTGCTCGACGAACGCGGCGGGAAAGCGCCGGAAGTACGCCAGGGCATACGACAGGTGAAATGGCGGCGCGACCGGGCTCTCCACCGTGACCGCGGCGGGTGCGGGCATCCCCATGGGCACTCCTGTTCGGCACGCGTGGGGCTGGATCCTGGGTGCGTGGGCCCTCCTGGCGCGGCCCGGGCATCGCCCGGCGAGCGTCGTCGCCCGGCCGCCCGGCCGGCGGCGCCGGGCCCATCCGCTCCATGAAGCGGCGCAGCGTTGCACGGTGCGGGCGGGCGGGGCGGAATCAGCCCGCAGGTCTCGTCCGTGCCGCGCGGCCGGCACGGTGCCCGGCGTGCCGGCCGCGCCGGGTGCGCTGCAGCTGACAGCGCGCGCCTGGCGTCTGCGTGGCGGCCATGCCCTCCAGTGCCCGACCTGGCAGGGATTCCGGCCGTTCCACCGAATGCGGTGCGGACGACCGCACTCCGAACGTCCATTTCATCGTGCGAAACGGGGTGTTCCCGTGGCGGTCAAGGCCGTGGCGAAGGCATGCCGGCTGTTGACGCACCTTGCGGACGCGGAGGTGCCGCAGCCCCTGCACCGCTTGGCCCGGGCCGAGGGGCTGCCGGCCAGCACCGCGCACCGGCTGCTTGAGACCATGTGCGCCGAGGGCCTGATCGAGCAGCTGCCGGACCGCCGCTATCGGGTTGGGCTTGCGGCCTTCCAGATGGCGCGCGCCGCCGCCGCGACGCGGACGGCGCTGGCTGCGGCGGAGCCGGTGATGGCCGCGGTGGCGGCGGAGGTGGAGGAGGGTGTCAGCCTGATCCTGTTCCGGGGCCACGAGGCGCACCACCTGCGCCGCATTGAGGGGCCGCGCACCCTGCATGCGGCGGCCGTGCGCCTTGGCGGCCGCCTCCCCCTGCACTGCACGGCCGCCGGCAAGGTGCTGCTGGCGTCCCTGGCGCCGGCGCAGGCCCGCGAGCTGCTGACCCAGGTGCCCCTGGGTCGCATGACGGCCCACACCACGACCGAGCCCGGCGACCTGCTCGCCGAGCTCGATGCGGTGCGCGCGCAGGGCTACGCGCTGGACGACCAGGAGCTCGAGGATGACCTCATGAGCATCGCCGCGCCGATTCACGACCACAGCGGCACGGCCGTGGCGGCCCTGAGCGTGTCGGGGCACCGGTCCCGAATCGCCGGCGAGCTGCGCGCAGTGGTGATCGCCCGCGTCCGGAGCGCCGCCGCCCAAATCTCGCGGGCCCTGGGTGCCGGGCCGCACAGCGACGTCGACGCCACATCCGGCGCCGCGGCGTCCGGATAGCCCGGCGGCCCGCTTGCGCCTGGCGTGGGCCGGCCGCCTGGCCGCCCTGGGTGGCGGCTTTCATCCTCGTGCCGCGGTCTGCGCCACGGAAGCCTCGGTCAGGCGGGCGCGGAGGCGCCCGCCTCCGAAGGGAAGGAGCTCATGTCATGGGTGCGACCAGGATCCCTGTTGCGACCCTGGCAAGCGGTGCGGAGCTGGCGA
>JAJYVM010000446.1 GCA_021792015.1 Bacillota bacterium
CAAGGCCATCGCCGCCGCCATCGCCGAGCACCGCGAGGTGCGCGTCGGCGTTCCGGTGCCGGGGAGCGAGTACGTGGAGTGGAAGGACCTGCGCGCCGAGGGGCGCCACCGCATCCTGACCGGCAAGACGGCCGAGGGGCACACCCACGCCCTGGTCTTTTCGCGGCGCTTCCTGGCGGGCGGAGACCTGGTGCTGGACTGGCAGGGCGACCTGGCGGCGGCGCTGCTGCGCTGGCTGCAGGAGACCACGACCCTGCCGGTGCTCCCGGCCTGGGGACCGCTGCTTCTGGAAGAGGCCCAAGAGCGGCGCATGGTGCAGCCGCTCGCTATCCACGCGGCGCGGACCCTCACGCTCGCCGCGGCGAGCGTGCCCGCGGGCGAGGGCCGCTGGGAGGAGCTGCTGGGCGAGCTGGTGCGGCGGGGGAGCCTCGCCATCCCCGAGGGGGTCGGCAGAGGCGAGCCGCGGGCGGGGCGGCTGGAGGAGTACCTGGCCGCGTGGGCGCCCGCCCTGGCCGAGCGGGTGCAGGGCAGGCACCGGCCGCGCTACGTGCCCGAGCCTGGCGCGGCGCGGCACCCGGCCATCGCCGGCCTGGCCCGGCCGCTCTACGAGCCGCAGGCGGACATGGCCGAGGCCCTGGCGCGGACCCTGGCCGCGCAGAGGGCGGCCTTGCTGATCGCGGAGATGGGCAGCGGCAAGTCGGCCATGGGCGTGGCGACCGCCGAGCGGCTCTTCCACGGCCGGGGCGGCTACCGGACCCTGGTCCTCGCGCCCAAGCACCTGGTCTACGGCAAGTGGCCGCGCGAGGTGCGCGCCGAGGTGCCGGGCGCCCGGATCACCCTGCTGCGCCGCGGCTCCGATCTGCTCAAGCTCTGGGAGCGCCGCAGCGAGGCGCCGCGCGGGCCCGAGTGGTACTTCATCGCCCGCGACACGGCCAAGTTGGGCTACTTCCGCCGGCCCGGCGCGCGCTGGGGCGAGGCGCGCACGCCGCGCTGGGCCGAGGCGGAGATCGAAGGCCAGGCGCGGCGGACGCTGATCGGCATCGAGCGCGAGACCGGCTGGCGCTGCCCCGACTGCGGCGGGCTGATCCGCGACAAGGACGGCAACCCCGTTCCGCGGGCGTGGTTTTGCGCCCCCCGGGCGGACAACGCCGCCTGCCCCGCCTGCGGGGGCCGGCTCTGGCAGGCCGACCTCACCCGCATCCGCCGCTTCGCCCCGGCCGACTTCATCCACCACCACCTGCGCGGCTTTTTCGACCTCGGCCTGTTCGACGAGATTCATCAGCTCTCTGGGCAGGAGACCGCCCAGGGCAACGCCCTGGGGAGCCTGTCGGCCTCCTGCCGCTACCAGCTTGGTTTGAGCGGCACGCTGTTGAACGGCTATTCAAGCTCGCTGCACGCCTTGCTCTGGCGGCTCTTCCCCGGCAGCATGGCCGCGGAGGACCTGGACTACCGCAGGCCGATGCAGTGGGTCCAGCGCTACGGCGTGCTGGAGCGGGTTACCCGCACCCGGCGCGAGGACGCCGCCTCCAACGCGATGAGCCGCGGCAAGCGCGACCGGGTCAACATGCGCGAGAAGCCGGGAACCTCGCCTCTGGCATACAGCCGCTTCTTGCTCGACGCCGCGAGCTTCATGACCCTCGACGATGTGGCGCCGTGGCTGCCGCCCTACCGCGAGGTGCCCGAGCCGATCGAGATGGACCCGGAGCTGGCGTCCGCCTACCGCGCCCTGGAGGGCGAGCTGCTGGACGCCGTGCGGCAGGCGCTGGCGATGAACAGCAAGCGGCTTCTGGGCGCCTACGTGCAGACGCTGCTCGGCTACCCCGATCGGCCCTGGGACTGGCCGGAGATCCGCGACCCCGCCGACCCGGAGCGGGTGATCGCCGTGCCGCGGAAGCTGGCCCAGGGCCTGATCCGGGCCAAGGAGCAGCGGCTGATCTCGCTCTGCGAGGAGGGCGTCGCACAGGGGCGGGGCACCATGGTTTTTGCACAGTACACGGGCCGGCGCGACATCCTGGCGCACCTGGAGCGGATCCTCGCCCAGGCAGGCCTGCGCGTCGCCGTGCTGCGGGCCGACACCGTGCCGGTCGAGGACCGTGAGGAGTGGATCGCGCGGCAGGAGGCTCGCGGCGCCCAGGTGTTGCTCACGAACCCGAAGCTCGTGGAAACCGGGATGGATCTCGTGAACTGGCCAAGCGCCTGTTTCTTCCAGCCCGGCTACTCGGTCTTCACCCTGCGGCAGGCGAGCCGCCGGGCATGGCGCATCGGACAGACACAGCCGGTCCATGTGAGGTTCATGGTCTATTCCGGCAGCATGCAGAGCGCGGCGCTGCTGCTCATGTCCAAGAAGCTGGACGCCGCGGAGGCGATCGAGGGGCGGCTGAACAGCGACGGCCTGAAGGCGCTGGCGTCCGACGAGGACGGCTCGCTGGCGCTGGCGCGGCTGCTGGTCGGGGGGCTGGGGGAGCTGCCCACCGCCGAGGCGGCTTGGCGCAGCGCCGCGGCGTCGGTCGCGAAGCCCCCCGCGGCCGCCGCACCGTCCGGGCTGCACAAGGCGACCCTGGCCGACCTCACCCGCCACACGCGCGTCGTGGAGGCGGTCGAGGGCAGGGGCCGGCGGAGGGTGTTTCCGGGCCAGGTCGTCCTGGACCTGGACGACCTCCTGGGCCTGCGCTGACCCCGGCGCGGGCCCGCTTCCCTACACGCAACCCGGAAGCCAGCCCGGCTCGCGGCGTCCAGGGGCAAGCGGCCTGCGGCCGTCCCGCCGGCGCGGGACCCCTGGACGCCGCCGCGCGCGGGCCGGCCCGGCCGCGACCCGAGAGGGGGCCGCGATGGTGAGCAGCGCCGAGGCCGTCGCCCTGCAGGAGGAGTTGATCCCCGAGGAGGCCGAGATCGCCTTCACCGCCGAGCGGGAGGACTTCCTGGCCGCCGTGGCTCGCGTGAAGGAGGCCCTGCCCGCCCGCACCGCCATGCCCGTGCTGACCGGCATCCGGATCACAGCCCACGCGGACGGCACGGTGCGCGTGCGCGCCACCGACCTGGAGCGCGACGTCGAGACCAGCCTGGCCGCCGACGTGGCGGCGCCCGGGGCGGCGGTGGCCGCCGGGGCGGCCCTGGTCCAGCTGCTGGGCAGCGCGCCCAAGGGGGCGCTGCGCTGTACGGGCGACGGGCGCCGCTTCGCCGTGGCCTGGGGCCGGGCACGGTTCGAGTTGCCGGCCTTCCGCGCCGAGGAGTACCCGGACCCGCCCGCCGTGGACGCGACCACCGCGGTGCAGACCACCGCGGAAGCGCTGTCGGCCCTGGCGCGGGCCGGCTTCGCCGCCAGCCCCGAGTCCGCGCGGCCGGTCCTGCAGGCCGTGCACGTCCACGCCTCGGAGGAGGGGCTGG
>JAJYVM010000447.1 GCA_021792015.1 Bacillota bacterium
CGCGGCGCCGGCGACCACCGCGAGCTGAAGGAGCACCTGGTGCGCACCGGCCGCGCGCACGCGGCGCTCGTCTTCGACGGCGAGGGGCTGGCGCAGGGCTGGTGCCAGTGCGGCGGCGCGGACGAGCCCCACCTCAAGCACAACCGCGAGTATCAGAAGGATCCGCCACCACCCGCCCGCTGGCGGATCGCCTGCATCTTCGTCTGACGCCGCGTGCGCGCGGGAGGGACCCGCGCTTGCCATGACAGGCGCCACCGCCACCGCGGCATCGCCCGTGCGGCCCTCGCGGGTGCCCTCGCCCAGATCGCCGCCGCGGGTGGCGGCCGTGTGGAGGCCATCTCCGAGACGACCGCCGGCCGGCGGGCGCAGGACCGCTTCCTCTTCAGCGCGACGGTCGAGCTGTTCGAGGGGCTCGGGGTCGTCAGGGGCCTTCAGGTCGGCAAGCACGCCTGGATCGTGGGCCGGGAGATCGCCCCCAACCGGACCGCCGCATAAGGCGCGTGATTGGTGCGCGCGGCGTACGCCGCGCGCGCACGATGGCCCTTCGGGCCGAGCCCGCTTGCGGGCACGACTCCTTCACCCCACGCCGAATCCCCCAACCGCCCCGTTGCAAGGTGGATACCGAATTTCGTCTGAGAAGGAGACGCCTGGTTGGTGCATGCCTGGTTCCGCAAATGGGCGCCGGCGGCGGCTGGCGTGATCCTGGCCGTCCTCTTGCCATTGAGCCTCTCCGTGCCCGTCGCGGCGGCCACCGCCTCGTTCGGCCCGGGCACGCTGCCGGGGCAGCTCGCCTGCGTCAACGCGACGACCTGCTATGTCGTCGGCGCGCAGAGCGACACGTGGGGGCTGACCTTCACCCTGACCAACGGGGCCGCCTCGACGCCGGCGACGGTGACCTCCGTCTTCGACATCGCCGCCATCGCCTGCACCAGCACCACCGCGTGCTATGGCGACGGGCAGATCCAGCTCGGCGGCATCGGGAACTTCATCGGCATGGTCATCCCCATCACCGCGGGGAGTGCCGGATCCCCCTCCCAGGTCGGGGGGACGTTCAACCTCAGCGGCATCGCGTGCGTGCCCGGCACCACGACGTGCTACGCGGTGGGCGACAGCAGCGACAATTCCGCCACCAGTCAGGGCCAGATCGTTCCGATCGTCGGCGGCGCCGTCGGAGCCGCGTCGGCTGTCGCCGGCACCCTGTACCTGTCCGCCATCGCCTGCCCGACGGCCTCAGCCTGCTTCGCGGTGGGCTCAACCGGCGGCAGCGGCGTGGTGCTGCCGATCGACCCCGCCACCGGCAGGGCCGGCACGGTGGACGTGGTGGGCACCACCAGCGCGCTGAACGCCATCACCTGCCCGACGACCGCGTACTGCCTTCTGGCCGGCATCGGCGGCACCATCCTGCCGCTGACCGTGAGCGGCGCGAGCATCACCCTGGGCGCCGCGGCCACGGTGTCAGGCGTCGCGCAGTGGTCCGCCATCGCCTGCGCCGACACCGCGCACTGCTACGCGGCCGGCGCCAACGCCGGCTACAGCGCCGGCGTGTTCAGCGTCATCCGCGACGGGGTGCCGGGCCCGGCGACCGCGGTCGGCGGCACGACCTACCTCACCGGCGTCGCATGCCCGACGCTCGCGACATGCGTATTCGCGGGCGCGGACTTCGTGCCGGACACCTTCTTGGGAATTCTGGACACCGTCAACCGCAGCGTGACGGCCCTCAGCGCCTCCGCCCCATCGGTGGGGCTCAACCAACCCCTGACCCTGACGGCGACGGTGATGCCGCGGTCGCCCGCGACCGGCACCCCCAACGGCACCGTCGACTTCTATGACGGCACGACCCTGCTGGGTTCGGGCACCCTCAACCAAGCGAGCCCGGACCAGGCCACCCTGACGACCAGTTCGCTCGCCCAGGGCTCCCACACCATCAGCGCCGTGTACACCGGCGACGACAGCTTCTTCACCAGCGCCGCCGCCGCCCTGGATGTGACCGTCGGCAGGGCCGCGACCACGACGACGGTGGCTGCGACGCCCAACCCGTCCCAGTTCGGTCAGGCGGTGACCCTCTCGGCGACGGTGGCGCCGAACGCGGCGGGCGGCGGCACGCCCACGGGAACGGTCGACTTCTACGACGGGGGCACGGAGATCGGCACCGGGACCCTGAACCGGTCGACGCCGGACGTCGCCGATTTCCAGACCAGCTCCCTCACCCTCGGCACGCACACCATCACCGCAGAGTACCAGGGCGACGCCGCTTTCCAGGGCAGCCCGATGTCCGCGGCGGTGACGCAGATGGTGACGCAGGCCGCCACGCGCACCGTCGTCAGCAGCAGCGCCAATCCCTCCGTGATCGGGCAGCCGGTGACGTTCACCGCGCACGTCAGTGCGTGGGGCTCGCCGGTGACGGCGGGGTCGGTGACGTTCGATGACGGCGTCACGCCGCTGGGCGCGGCGAGCCTGGACAGCTCGGGCAGCGCCACGCTCACCGTCTCCGCGCTGGCGGTCGGCACCCATACGATCACGGCCGCCTATGGCGGGAGCACGGACTACCTGCCGGGCACCAGCACGGGGCTGGCGCAGGTCGTGAACAGGGGCTCCACCACGCTCACCCTGAGCTCGGCGGCGGCCGCGCCCGCGACGTGCCAGACCGGCAGAACCAACTGCGACCCGGACGACAACGGCCACGCCGGGGCCGTGGAGAAGCGGGGCCAGCCGGGAACCCCTGACCAGGGCAGCGCCTGCCCCGGCGGGTTCGGCGGGCCGCACCTGAGCCAAGGCGCCTTCGGCACCGTGTCCGGAGCTGTGTACGGCATCGTGCAGGTCCCGTCAGGCCCTGACACCTCGGTCGCGTGCCAGGCCATCACGCTGACCGCGACCGTCGCCGCGGTGCCGCCCGCGACCGGCGCGCCGACCGGCACGGTCACGTTCACCGACGGCACGGCCAGGCTGGGCTCGGCGAGCCTTACCACCACCGGCGGCGTGACCACGGCCTCGCTCACGGTTTCGAGCCTGCCGGCCGGCGCGCAGACCATCACGGCCACGTACAGCGGCGATGCGACCTTCCAGGGCAGCAGCGGCACCATCACGCAAAAGGTGCGGTACATCTTCGTCGGCCTGCTGCCGCCGCTGAGCGGCACCCATGCCGTGAATCCCAACGCGACGGTTCCGGTCGCCTTCACACTGCTCAACGGAACCGGACAGGTGGTCCGCAACGCCACCGCGACCCTGTCGGTGGACGGCCAGGCGCCGGTCGCCTTCCAATTCCGCGGCGATCGCTACCAGTACGACCTGCGACTCAGGAACCTCGGCATCGGCGGAGGCACCGTCAACCTCACGATCCAGGTGAACGACGGCTCGACGCACACGTT
>JAJYVM010000448.1 GCA_021792015.1 Bacillota bacterium
TTTTTGGAGGGGGAGGGAGCCGGCCGGACCTGGATTCGAGCTTCGGGGAGGGGAAGAAAGGGGCGGTCGGGGGGGGGAGGGCCTTGCAGGGCGTCACGATCCGCCGCGCGTATGCGCCGGCCGGGCAGGGCGAGGGTGTGGCCGTGCTGATCGACCGGCTCTGGCCGCGGGGCATTTCCAAGGCTGAGGCCAGCTGGCGGGAGTGGCTGCGCGACGTGGCGCCTTCGACGGAGCTGCGGCATTGGTATGGCCACCAGCCCGACCGCTTGGCCGAGTTCGGGCGCCGCTACCGCGACGAGCTGGCGAGGGCGCCGGCGGCGGCGGCGATGGCAAGGCTGCGTGCGCTGGCGGCGACCGGGCCGCTGACCCTCGTCACCTCCGTGCGCGAGGTGGAGCTCTCGCACGCGGAGGTGCTGCGGCGGATGCTTGCGAACGAGTCGCCCAGCGACGAAGCAGAGAGCGACCAGGAGGGGTGATGGGCGTGCCAGAGGGGGCAGGGCTTGCGGCGACCGCGCGCCAGATGGTGGCGGACGGCAAGGGCATCCTGGCGGCGGACGAGAGCGGCGGCACCATCGCGCGGCGCTTCGCCGAGATCGGCGTCGAGTCGACGGAGCCGGCGCGCAGGGGCTACCGGGCCGCGCTCTTCAGCGCGGCGGGCCTTTCTGAGCATGTGAGCGGCGTGATTCTCTACGAGGAGACGCTGCGCCAGAAGATGGACGACGGCACGCCCATTCCCCAGCATCTCGCCGCCTGCGGGATCGTGCCGGGGATCAAGGTCGATAAGGGCCTGGTCGCCATGACGGCCGACAGCAAGGAGCAGGTGACCGAGGGGCTGGACGGCCTCGGCAAGCGGCTGGAGGAGTACCGCGGCCTCGGCGCGCGCTTCGCGAAGTGGCGCGCGGTGTTCACGATCGGTCCCGGGACGCCGTCACTGCCCTGCATCCACGACAATGCGTGGCTGTTGGCCCGCTACGCCCGCATCTGCCAGGACAGCGGGATCGTGCCCATCGTCGAGCCAGAGGTCCTGATGGACGGCGAGCATCCGCTGCAGCGCTCGGCGGAGGCCACGCGCACGGTGCTGCCGGCCGTCTTTGCCGAGCTGCGCTACCAGGGCGTGGACCTGACGGGTATGGTGCTGAAGCCGAACATGGTGACCCCGGGCGCGAAGGTCTTCGGCAGCGCAAGCGTGGCGGAGGTCGCGGCGGCCACCGTCGAGGTGCTGCGGGCCTGCGTGCCGGCGGCGGTGCCGGGGATCGCGTTTCTGTCCGGCGGGCAGTCCGAGCAGCAGGCGACCGACAACCTGGCCGCCATCGCCGCGCTCGGGCCGCATCCCTGGTGGATCACGTTCTCGTTCGGCCGGGCGCTGCAGGCTTCCGCGCTGCGCGCCTGGGCGGGCAGGGCCGAGAACGCCCCGCAGGCGCAGCGGGCCTTGCTCGAGCGGGCTTCGGCCAACAGCGGGGTGCTGCGGGCGGCCATCGCCACCCGCTAGCCTCGTCGCACACCCGTGCCGCTGGGCGCCGCGCCCTCGCGCGCGGCGCCCAGCGGCTTCATCGCATCTTCACCGGCGGCGGGTATAGGTACTTGCATATTTGCCGTGATGCGGGACCAGCCCGGTGGTGGTTGCCGTTCGAGCCGCGCGTGCGCCAGCAGACGTGCCCGTTCCGCCCAGCCCGCGGATTCCGGCTGGACGCCGGCGGCGTGTGCGGCCGGGCCCGGGCCGGCGGCGCCTGCCGCTGGGGCTCGGGGCCGCGCTGCTTCTCGTGCACATCGCGCTTGTCTTCAGCATCCGGACCCCCTACATCTTCCACGATGAGCTGGAATACTGGCTCATGGCCCACCAACTGGCCGCCGGGCGGTGGGCGCTCACCTGGGCGGGGGCTCCCGACAACTACCCGTCGATCCTCTACCCGCTGCTGATCGCTCCGCTGGCGCACCTGCCTTCGGCCGTGATGTACGACGCGGCCCGCATCCTCGGCTGCCTGGTGATGGCCTCCGTTTCGGTGCCCGTGTACCTGCTGGCGCGGCGGCTGGGTGCCGGCGCGGGCGCTGCGGGGTGGGCGGCGCTGCTGGCGGCGGCGGTGCCGTCGTTCGCCTTCACCGCGAACATCATGGCCGACCCACTCTTCTACACCCTCTTCACCTGGGCGGCGTACGGCGCGCTGCGCGTGGTGGAGGAGGGCGAGGCGGCGCCGTCACCGGCCGGCTGCTTCGGCTGGGGGCTGCTGATCGGCGGGCTCTACCTGGCGAAGATCCAGGGCCTGCTGGCGCCCGCGCTGCTGGTCGTCGCCGTGCTCTGGCGCCTGGCCGCCGGCGGCGGCCATCCGGGCCGGGCCTGGGTGGCGCGGGTCGCCTGGGCGGCCGCCGGGCTCGCCGTGGGGCTCGGCTCGCGCCTGGCGGTGCTGGCCCTGAGTGGGCGCGCCGTGTGGCCCCTGAGCGCGGCCCGGTTTCTGGGCTTTTATCGGTATGCGCACGACCTGGTGCAGGCGGGGGCGGGCAGGGCCGCCCTGCCGCCGGTGGTTGGCCTCTACGCCCTGCTCCTGCTGGTCGTCGTGGGCGTTCTGCCCCTGGCGGCGCTCCTTTCCCCGCGCGCGCTCCGCCTGCTCCGGCGCGATGCCGCAACCGGGACGGCCTGGGCCGTCACCGTGGCGGCCTGCGGTGCGCTGGTGCTCGTGTTCGCCCGCAACACGCTCGTTCGCAACGTCGTTCCCGCCGGGCCCGCGGACCCGCTGGGCGGCCTCGTCCTGCAGGAGCGCTACCTGTTTCCCGTCTCCGGGCTGGTCTTCGCGCTGTGGGCCCGCTTCCGCAGCCGGCGCGGCGGGTCGTGGGCCACGGCCATCGCCGCCGGCCTGGCGGTGGTGGCGGGGATCGCAATCCTGCACCCGTTTCTCACCGGCAACGTCGTCGCCGCCGCTCCCAGCCTGATGGGGCTCATGGTGGCGGCCACGAGTTCCCACCCGTCGGTCCGGGCCCTCCTCTGGGTCGCGGCCGCCGGGCTCGGCGCGACGGTCCTGGCCGCCCAGCGCACGGGCCGGCCGGTGTTCTTGCTGGCGCTGCTTCTCATGCTCTCGGCGGGCGGCTACGCCGGCACATGGTGGGTGCGGCGCGCCCACCCGCGGGATCTGGCGGTCGCCACCGCCGTTGCGGCCACCGTGCCGGCGCGGGCGAGCCTGTTTTTCGACCAGTCGCTGCCCGTCAGCGTCGCCAATAACGTCGAGTTCTGGCACCCCGCTGCCTGGCGCCAGCTGACGCCCGCCGACCTGGCGGCGGACCTCGCGTTGCCGTCCTTGGCGCCAGCCTACGCCGTCGTCGCCGCGGACACGGCTCAGGGCGTCGCCGCCGTCGTCCGCGA
>JAJYVM010000449.1 GCA_021792015.1 Bacillota bacterium
CGGTTGGACGGCTGCGGGGATCGGAGTCCGCCGACGAATTTCGGCGCAGGTGGCGACATCCTCGATGTTGCGAAGAACGCCAACGTCGAAGGAGGTCGACGTGCTGATCGAGGACATGAGCAAGGATCATCGCGGCCGCCATCAACGCCGCCGTGCACCCGAAGATCGCGCAGCAGCCCACGCTCTTTTAGAAGCATCCGTGCCGCGACGGCCGTCGCCGTCGCGGGAAATCACGTGCTGCGGGCGCCCGTCGGGTCGCTAGCGGGAGGTGCTCACCGTGCTCGCCGGCAGCGGCGCGGCCGCGGTGGGCGTGGCCCAGATGATGGACGTGGCGGTCGCCGCGACGGCGACGGCCGTGGTGAGCGCCGCAAACCAGCGGAGGTCGGGGCGGCGCCGGATGCGGTGCCGCCCGATGAGGTGCAGCACGCCGAACGCGACCCCGGTGGCGGCCAGGAGCTCGCAGAACGCCACCAACTGAAGCGGGGCGAGAACCAGCCCACCAAAGGCAAGCACGGTCGCGGCCCACCAGAACGGCGCAAAGCGTGGCTTCATGGCAGCATCATACACCTGGGGAGGTCCGTTTGGACCATCGACGTGGTCCGTCCTGGCCCGTCCGCGCAGACCATCCATCCCCGCTGGCGCGGTCCGTCGGGCCATCGCGGCAAGGGGCCGCCGACCGCCATGCTGGCAGCGGGGATGGACCTCGGTCGTGGGGCCATCCAGACGGATCCGACGGAGGTCTTTGGCGGTGAAGATCGGATTGCGGCGCTACGCGATGCTCGCCACGGGTCTGGCGGTGGGCGGGGCGCTCATGGCCCTCGCGGCGTGTGGCAGCGCCGCCAGCACGGTTTCGGCGGCGGCACCGGCGGCCGGTGGGACGCTCGTGCACCAGAGTATCCGGATCGTGACCGGCAAGATGTTGCACAAGGCGGGCTGGCCGCAGTACCAGCCGGCCTTCTGGACCGTCCCCGCGGCCGGGGACACGGTGCTCGTGACCATCACGTCGTATGACGACGGCACGGCGCCGCTGGCTGCTCGTTCGCCCTACGCGCAGGTCGCCGGCACGGTCAATGGCACGGAGACGGTCAACGGCAAGGTCATGCGCTCGATCCCGGCCGCTCAGGTCGCGCATACGTTCACGATGCCGGCGCTCGGGGTCAACCTCGTGATTCCGGCGGCGCCCAAGGGCCACACGGTCACGGTGCAGGCCATGATCCGGTTCGGCAAGGCGGGCACCTACGCCTGGATCTGCGAGGCGCCCTGCGGGACGGGCTCCCTCGGCCTTGGCGGGCCGATGGTGACGCCGGGCTGGATGACAGGCATGGTCAGCGTTCAGGGCTGAGACAGGCGACGCCAAGGAGGGGGACACCATGACACGCAGCACTGACCGAGTCGCGCCCCGTCCCCCTCTGCCGACGTGGGCCCGCGCCAGCCTCGGCGGGATCTGGCTCCTCGACACCCTGCTCCAGGCGCAGCCCAGCATGTTCTCGATGGCCATGCTCAGCGGCGTGATGCAGCCGGCCGCCCAGGGCCAGCCGCCCTGGCTCGCCGCGGCGATCACCTGGGCGAGCGGCCTGATCGGGCGTAACGTGGTGGGGTTCAACGCCGCCTTCGTCGCCGTGCAGGCGGTCATCGCCGTCTGCATCCTGCTGCCCCGGGCACGCTGGAACCGCGCCGGACTCTGGATCTCCATCGCCTGGAGCGCCGCCGTCTGGATCTTCGGCGAGGGCATGGGCCAGGTCCTGACCGGCGCGGCGACCCCGCTCGGCGGCGCGCCGGGAGCCGTCGTCCTCTACGGCGCCATCGCGGGGCTCCTGCTGGCCGGCTGGGGGCGCGGGCGGCCCGAGCCCCTGCCCTGGGCGCGCCACCTGGCCACGGGCCTGTTCGCGGCCGGGGCGCTCGCCCAAGCGGCGCCACTCTACTGGA
Organism: Bacillota bacterium; assembly: GCA_021792015.1. Classification (GTDB taxonomy): domain Bacteria; phylum Bacillota; class Sulfobacillia; order RBS10-35; family JAJYVM01; genus JAJYVM01. Next base: position 1,927 of record JAJYVM010000449.1, read on the forward strand.
CGCCGCTCGGGCTCTCGACCGTGTTCCAGGGGACGCTCGCGATGCAGCCCCACTGGCTGGCCGCAACCCTGGCGCCCGTGGTGGCCGTGACCTTCGCGCGGCCGGTGCTGTGCAACGCCATCCTGGTGGCGGCGACAGGCGCCGTGGCCGTCGGCGTATGGCGCCGTGCCGCGTGGGGCTACGCCCTGGCCGCCGCGTGGCTGCTGTTCACGTGGTGGGCCGGCGAGGGCTTCGGCATGATGCTGACGGGGATGGGGACCGACCCGAACAGCGCGCCGCTGCTGGCCCTGCTGATCGTCGCCGGTGCGACGGCGGTGCCGGCGGCCAAGCTCGCCCGCGCGCCGGCCTAGCCGCCCCGCGACCCGTTGGTGACGGCCCGCCACCACGGCCGTCCCCCCACGCGCTTCGGGCGCCACTCCGGCAGGTTCCCGCCCACCGCACGCGAATGCTACGCCCGTGCACGAACGCGCCGCGTATCGAGTCACCGCCCGCCTGATCCTCGTCGAGGACGGCCGGGTGCTGCTGGTGCGCCACGTCCACCCGGACGGGCGCGACTTCTGGTGCTTCCCCGGCGGCAGCGTCGAGCGCGGCGAGCGGGTGGCCGAGACGGCCCGCCGCGAGGCGCGCGAGGAGCTCGGCATCGCGGTGGAGCTGCTGGGGATCGCCCATGTGCAGGAGCTGCATGAGCGGGGGCCGCTGCTCGACCTCTTCTTTTCTGCCAGGCGGACGGGCGGGCAGGCCCTCTTGGGCGCCGACCCCGAGCACGCCCGCGGCGATCCCGTGCTGCGCGACCTCGCCTGGGTTCCGCTTGCCGAGCTGCCGCGGTGGCACGTCCTGCCGGCCGATCTGGCGCGCTCCCTGGCCGATGGCTCGCTCAGCGGGCGGGGGCTGCCCCCCGCGCTTTAGGACCGCGGACGGAGCGGCCCTTCATCCAGGTGCCCCTGGCAGGAATTGCGTTATGTTGAACGAACCATACAAGCCAACGGTCCGCCACCAGGAAAGGGTGGATGCACGTTGGCACAGAGCCCGGAGCGTCTCCCGCGCCGCGCCTTTCTCAAGCGCGCCGCAGCCCTCGGCGGAATGGCCGCCGTGGGAGGATCCGCGGCCTCGTTCCTCGCCGCGTGCGGGGGCGCCGCCAGCACGCCCGGCTCGAAGGCGGCCGCGACGGCGGCCGCCACCAAAGCCTCGGCGGCGTCCGGCGCCACCCCGAAGGTCGACGCGCTGCTCTTCCCGATCGCCAGCAATGCGACGCCTAATCCCATCACGGTCCCCGACGGCCTGTCCTCGATCCTGCTGGACAAGAACCTCTTCGCCCAGCTCGTCCGGCCGGACAACAACACGGACCAGCCGGTGCCGGACCTCGCCCAGGCCTGGGAGATCAGTAAGGACGGGCTCACGTACACCTTCCACCTGCGCGACGCG
>JAJYVM010000450.1 GCA_021792015.1 Bacillota bacterium
GGGCCGGGATGCGCAATGCGCGATTGCACGTTCACCCGGTGCGCGCGCGGGGGACCCGCGCTTACCTTCACCCGGTGTGCGCGGGGGGGCCCGCGCTTACCTTCCACCCGGTGTGCGCGCGGGGGGACCCGCGCTTACCTTCCACCCGGTGTGCGCGCGGGGGGACCCGCGCTTACCTTGACTGGGACTGCCTGAAAGCACGATAACGTGGACATGGCGGACGTGGATGTCGTGGTCGGCATCGATCTCGGCGGTACCAAGATCCTGACGGTGGCTGCCACCCCGGACGGGCGCATCCTCGCCCGCAAGCGCGTCGCGACGCCGCAGGGCCGGGATGCCGTGGTCGCCGCCATGCGCGACACGGTGGCCGCCGTGCTGGGCGAGGTCGGCGCGGCCGTGCCGCGGGCCATCGGGGTGGGCGCTCCCGGCCCCATGGATCCTGTGGCCGGCATCCTGCTGGAGCCGCCGAACCTGCCCGGCTGCGCGAACCTGCCGCTGGCGGCCATATTCCGCCAGCTCTACCCGGATGCCGGCATCCACGTGGAGAACGACGCCAACGCGGCCGCCCTCGGCGAGCGGCGCTTCGGAGCCGGCCGGGGCGTGGACGACCTCTGCTACGTCACCATCAGCACCGGCATCGGCGGCGGGATCGTGGCGGCCGGCCGGCTGGTGAGGGGGGCGGCGGGAACCGGCGGCGAGGTCGGGCACACGGTGCTGGCGCCGGACGGGCCCGAGTGCCACTGCGGGCTGCACGGGTGCTGGGAGGTGCTGTCCTCCGGCACGGCCATTGCCCGCGCGGCCGAGGCTGCGGTGGCGCGGGGTGAGGGCGCTGCGATCCGCGCCGCGGCGGGCAGCGGTCCCGTCGATGCCCGGGCCGTCGATCAGGCCGCCGCCGCCGGCGATCCGGCCGCCCTGCGCATCGTGGCCGCAGCCGTCCGTTACAATGGCATCGGCTTCTGCAACCTGATCCAGGTCCTCAGCCCGGCCCGCATCATCGTGGGCGGCGGCGTCAGCCGCGCGTGGGATCGCTACATCGCGCCGGCGGCGGCCTGGGCCAAGCGCCACGCCTTCGCCCGTCCGGGCGGCATGTGCGCCATCGTGCCCGCCGACCTGGGCGACGACGTGGGTGCCCTGGGCGCTGTGGCCGTAGGGCTTGGCGACGCCGAGGCCTCATAGGGCCGCGCACCGGAGGGCCGCGTAAGCGAGGGATCGCCGCTTGAAGCTGGTACCCGAGTCCGCGATGCATGTGGTGAGCAAGCCCTGGGGCCGCGAGGTCTGGTGGGCGGTGACCGACCGCTACGCGGGCAAGCGCCTCGAGGTGCGCGCCGGCCATAGCCTCAGCCTGCAGTACCACGAGAAAAAGCTCGAGACGCTGCTGCTGGTGGAGGGCCGGATCGCCCTGCGGGTGGGCGACGAGGAGCAGGAGATCGGGCCGGGCATGGCGGTGACGATCCCGGCCGGCACCCTGCACCGCATGCGCGCGCTGACCGACGCGGTGGTGTACGAGGTGTCGACCCCGGACCTCGATGACGTGGTTCGCGTGCAGGACGAATACGGCCGCGGCTAGGTCTGCCCGGAGGGGGGCAGGCGGCGGGAAGGGCGGCACCCCTGGACAGCAAGGTCGCGCGCAACGTGGATTGGACCCTGGTCAGCCTGGCGGTGGCCCTGGGCCTCTTCGGTCTGCTTGCCGTGTACGAGGCCACGGATGCCTGGTCGGCCGTCCGCCAGCAGGCCCTCTGGCTGGTCGTCGGCCTCGGCGTGATGGCGTTCGTGGCCTGGATGGACTACCACTTCTGGGCGCGCTGGGCCAAGCTGATCTACGTCGCCGACATCCTGCTGCTGGCCGGCACCCTGGTCATCGGGCACCGGGTGCTGGGCGCCCAGCGCTGGATCGGGTTCGGCCCCTTCCACGTCCAGCCGTCCGAGCTGGCCAAGGTCGCCATGATCGTGACGCTGGCCGCCGTCGTGGCTCCGCGCTTCGGGCGCCTGACCCGGCTGCGCGACGCCATCGTGCCCACCCTGCTCGTCGTGCCCCCGGCCTTTCTCGTCATCAAGCAGCCTGACCTCGGTACGTCCATCGCGTTCGTGGCCATCCTGACCGGTGTGCTGTTCATGGGCGGGCTCTCGGGATGGAAGATCGCGGCGGTCGCCATTGTGGCCACGGCCTGCGCCGTCGGGCTGATCTATGCCCATTACCGGTATCATGTCCCCGTGCCCCTGGCTTCCTACCAGCTTCAGCGACTCGTCGTGTTCACCAATCCGCAGAGCGACCCCCTGGGCTCGGGGTTCCACATCCTGCAGTCGGAGATCGCCATCGGCTCCGGCCAGCTCTTCGGCAAGGGCGTCGTCGTCACCCCGGCCAATGCGCTGACCTACCTGCCCGAGGCCAGCAACGACTTCATCTTCGCCGTGATCGCCCAGCGCCTGGGCTTCATCGGCGCCGGCGCGCTGCTGCTGGGGCTGGTGCTGCTGCTGGCCCGCGGCATGTGGGTGGCGTCCAAGGCCCGCGACGCGTTCGGGGCCTGCCTGGCGGCTGGCGTGGTGGCGATGCTGGCCTTTCACACCTTCATCAACGCCGGCATGACCATGGGCATGATGCCCGTGACAGGTGTGCCCCTGCCCTTCACCAGCGCCGGCGGCAGCGCGCTGCTGGCCGACTACGTCGGGATCGGGCTCCTGCTGTCCGTCCACATGCGAAGAAAGAAGATCCAGTTCTGAACCTGGACGCGCTCCAGCAGCAGGCGCGGCGAAATGGCCGCGCCTGCGCTGTCGGCGCGCTCATCCGCGACGCCCGCGGCCGCGCCTTCGGCGATCGACCCGGAGGTGACCGTGCGCGAGGTGGCCATGTCGGCCTGGGACGGCCGGCGGGTGGGCCGTGTCCGAGCGGTTGGTCCTGGCGGGCTGACTACGCCCCGGCGGCGTACCTCCGGATCAGGCCCTCGATCATCTGCCGCGTCTCCTCGGCCCTGGCCTCGGCCTCCGCGGGGCCCACGGCCATGGAGCCGGACCTGGTGGCGATGCTGCCCAGGATGTCCTGCTCGACCTGGCGCAGGAAGTCGCGGATCTCCGCGGCGGGGTACAGGCCCCACTCCCCGGCCGCGGCCCGCCGGACAAAGGGCTCAAGATCAAGCGGCTCCTCCAGCATCACATCCCAGTAGACGTCAGCCAGGGGTCTCCTGGCGTCGGACACGGGCGATCACCCCACATCCAGTATGGTCGGCGTTCCGATCAGCCGCGCCAGGGCCGTGGTCTGCGCCATCTGCTCCGCATAGAGCGCAACGGCCAAGGCCTCGTCCAGCCCCGCGCCGAAGGCCACCAGCCCATGGCTCTGCAG
>JAJYVM010000451.1 GCA_021792015.1 Bacillota bacterium
CGCGTGGCCGGCGGACGTGCTGCTCGTCGGGGACGCGGCGCTGGTGATCCGGCTCGCTCCAGAGGCGGCCGACGCGGTGCGCGCGGCGGTGGGTAAGAGCTTGCCGCGGATGCAGAGCCGGCTGCGGGAGGGCAGCAAGAAGGGTGTGCCCGACGCCGAGACGGAGCGGCAGGTGCAAGACGCGCTGGGCCTGCTCGACGCGTTGGCATCGGGGCAGGTGCGCCATTATGACACGCGGGTCAGCACGATCTACTGGTCCGACAGCGCCGACGCCTGCACCGACGCCGGCCGGACAGCCGGCCGGCGTGCCCGCGAGCGCGGTCTGGAGCATGCCGCCCTGACGTGCAGCCAGGGCCCCAGCTACCGCGGGGCACTCCCTGGCGGCCGGCCTGTGATGCGCGGGCTGCTGCTCGACCAGCAACACGTGTCGAGCTGCTTCCCTTGGGTTAGTGAGGACCTTCTGGACGAGAGCGGCGTCATCGTCGGGATCAACGAACGCACGGGTGGTCCGGTGCTGTGGGATCGGTGGACGCCGGACGTGAGCCACATGGTTGTCTGTGCGGATACAGGATATGGTAAGTCCTACGCAGTCAAGATGCTGGCGAGTCAAGAGTACGTGCTGGGCCGTCCCTGCCTGGTTCTCGACCCGAGCCCGAAGCGTGAGTATAAGCCGTTCATCGACGTGCTGGGCGGCGCGTACATTGACCTGCACCCAGCCGGGGTGCAGCGGCTCAACCCGTTCGAGATCGCCCCGGACGGCGCCGCCGTGGCCGGCGGGCTCAGCCCGGAGCAGGCCAGCGGCCGGCCGGTGAGCGACCGCATCGCGGCCGTCAAGCCGATCCTAGCCGCTCTTTGCGGCGAGAGCCTCGAAACCGGGACGTTTGACGCGTTGATAGAGTTCGCTATCCAGGCCGCTTACCGTGATGCCGACCTCGCCGACGCCTGGGCCGGCTGCTTCGAGGCAACCACCGACCCGCTCGGCGGCGGCGTCTGGCGCCCGCGCGCCGCGTGGCCGACCCTCTCCCGGATCCGGGATGCACTCGCCGCTTCGGAAGACCCGGACGGACAGCGCTACGCACGCATGCTGCGTCCCTACTGCTCCGGCGGGTCGGCGGACCTGCTGGACGGCCAGACGACCGTCGAGCTGCGGGCCCGCTGCGTCGGGATCGGGGTCAACGAGCTGATCGGCGTCGGTGGACGGTTCGCCCGCGCCGGCTACGCCGCCGTCGTCGACTACGCCGCGCAGCGGCTGCGGGCGCTGTCGGAACCGCGGAAGTGCGTGGTTGTGGACGAGGCACACAACTTCTTGGCCGATCCGCAGATGAGCCGGTGGCTGGAGCGGCAGATGAGGGAAGCCCGCAAACAGGGCATTTCCATGACCGTCATCAGCCAGGGTGTCAGCGACTTCACGCACGACAAGAGCGGGAAGGCCGTTTGGCAGAATGCGGCTGCGCGGCTGTATCTGCACCAGCCGGCCGGCGACCTGGCCGAGGCTGCGTCGTACCTCGGGCTCGACCCGCAGACGCTGCTGGCGGCGGCGCACCTGCCGCGCGGCCACGGCATCCTCCAGGCGGGCGAGCGCGTCGTCCAGGTGGCGATCCAGGCGCCGCGGGCGCTGGACCCGATCCTGCGCAGCGACGTGGCGTTTGAGGAGCAGCAGGCCCAGCACGACGACGCGGGAGGTGGAGTCAGTGTGGCGGCTGGCTGAGATCGTCGCGTGCATCGCGGCGGCGGCGGCTATCGCCGTCACCACGGTGGGCCATTGGTTCGACCCGGCGTTCTCGCCCCTGGGGTGGGTGCTGAGCGAGCAGCAGACGCCGTGGCGCTGGCAGCGTACGCCGATGGACGGCCTGCATGCCCTGGTCCGCGCGGCACCGTGGCTCGCCGCGGTCGGGCACGTGCTGCTCCTGGCGGTCCTGCTGGCGGGGGCCGCCGTTGTCGCTTGGGGCTTGTGGCGCCTCGCCCGCCGCCAGGTGCAGGCCCGGCAGATGGTGCGCTACCGGCTGTCGCTCGGCCGCGATGACACGGCGCAGCCGCTCACAGTCTCTGCGCTGCTCGACGCCTGGGCGCAGGCGGTCGAGAGCAGGTACTTCCCGGCGCTCATGGGCAACGACCCGGTGACGCTGGACATCGTGCGGGACGAGGCGGGGCTGCTCCGGCTCTACGTGCGCGGCACGCGCCGCACGGTGGGGTCGCTGGTCGCTCGGCTGCGGGCGACCTGGACGAGCGTCCGGACCCACGAGGAGGCCGTGCCCGCCGTCGAAGGTCCCTACGCGGCATCTGTCACGCCGCGCCACCGGGACACCACGACGCGCGGGTTTCGGTCGTATCGCGACTACAGCCACAGCGTCACGGAGAGCGTGCTGGCCGTGCTGGACGAGGCGGACGGCACAGCGCACCTCCAGTACGTCCTCTCGCCCCGGTCGGCCAAGTTCAACGCCGGCGCCGAGCGCCGGCAGCGGCAGTACGAGTCGAAGGCCCGCGCCCGCGGTGCGGCTGACCCGAGCCAGGCCGGGATGAGCGTAGGCGAGACGGCGCAGCTTCAGGCGACCATCAAAGCCGCCGGTCGCCAGTGGTGGCGCACGGAGATCCGAGTGGTGGCGCAGGAGATCGCCACGCTGCAGGCTATCGTAGGCGCGTTGAACGAGGCGGCGGCCGAGAACTCGTGGGTCTACCATCGCGTTGTCATTCCTGCGATCCGGCGCCGGTGGGAAGCGTGGCGACGCACCGGCATGCCGGGCGTCTACCCGGCCATCGGCTGCACGTCGCTTCCAGGTGTCTTCATCTCGACACTCTGGCAGCTTCCGAGCGCCAGGCTCCGGGTGAGCGGGCTGTTGCGCGAGCCAACCCGTCGCGGGCCGGCGGTATTGAGCATCCCCACCGCCGACGAGCGGGATGAGAAACGGCCGCGAGGCGTGGTGCCGGTCAAGGATGAAGAGGGGCGGTTGGTCCTGTTGCCCGAGGCCGACCTTGTCCCGAACGCCCTGGCCGTGGGCAGTCATGGCACGGGCAAGTCGACGGTCCTGCGGCGGTTTTGGCAATTTGCGGCGAACCGGGCTGATTGGGCGGGCGTGCTGATCGACCCGAAGGGCTCGCTGGCCGAAGCTGCGAAGGGGCTGGTGTCGAAGGGCAGGCCGGTGGCCTGCTGGCACGTTGGGCAGCCGAGTGTATGGGGCTACAACCCGTTCCTCAGCGGGCAGACGCAGGACTGGGACCTGACGACGGATCGAATTCTCGGCGCGATGAAGCAGGCGTGGGGCGACGGGATCATGGCACGGTCGGAGGACTACCTGCGGCACGCCATCGCCGCGACGCTGCTGCTCGGGCACGAGG
>JAJYVM010000452.1 GCA_021792015.1 Bacillota bacterium
CCCTGCCCGACAGCAGCAGCTTCACGGTGACGCCCGGGGCCGTGACGCTCATGCCCCAGGCGCTGAGCGTGGCAGCGGGGGGGACCCTGACCGTCTCCGGCAGCGTGTATGCCAACGGGAGCCCCGTGGCCAACCCGCAGGTGGTCCTGACGCCGGCCGGCGACTTCGGCACGGTCGCCACCAGCGTCTACGGCGGCTACGGCGCCACGTTCCACGCGCCCCAGACCCCCGGCGCCGTGACGGTCTCCGCCTCGGTGTACGGGGTCGGCGCGGCCAGCGCCCTCATCCTCGTGACGCCGGCAGCAGATCCCGCGCAAAGCATCAGTGCGGGCATTGACCAGGCCGCGATCCCCGATCTCAGCGCGGCGGGCAGCGGGGGCACCGGGCAGGTGGAGGTGGCCAGCTACGGCACCGACCCGGCCGGCGCGGCCACGTTCTCCAGTGCGGGCCAGTACTTCGACGTGGCGGTCGGGCAGGGGAGCAACTTCACGTCCCTGACCATCAGCCAGTGCGGGGCGACCGCGAACCAGACGCTCTACTGGTGGAACGGCACGGTCTGGGGCGCCGTGTACAACCCAACGCCGACCTTTGACGCCGGCACGGGGTGCCTGGATGCGACCCTGTCGGCGACGAGCTCGCCGAGCCTCAGCCAGCTCGGCGGCACGCCGTTCGCGGTCGGTTCGGCGGCCAGCGGCGGCGGCGGGAGCCAGCCCGTCGTCAGCTTCACGCCGGCGCCCACCGTGTCATCCCTCAGCCCCGCCAGCGGCGTGGCCGGGACCGTGGTCACCATCACCGGCAGCGGCTTCTACGCGCCGGCCAGCGTCAGGTTCGGCACGGCCCAGGCCAGCGCCGTGACCGTGCAGTCGAGCACGCAGATCCAGGCGACGGCGCCGGCGGGGACCGGCACCGTGGACGTGACCGTCACCAGCCCCTACGGCACCAGCCTGACGGGGAGCGGGGATGCGTTCACCTACAGCGTGCCGACCGCGCAGAGCCAGCCGGCGGTCACGTTCTCAGACGTGCCGCCGAGCTACTGGGCCTACCAGGCCATTGCGACCCTGGCCGGCAAGGGGATCGTCAACGGCTTCCCGGACGGGACGTTCCAGCCCGGTGGGCCGGTGACCCGGGCGGAGTTCGTGAAGATGCTGGACCTGACCCTTGGCCTGAAGCCGGGCAGCGGTCAGACGGTCTTCGCGGATGTGCCGGCGGCGGCATGGTATGCGCCGTACGTGACGGCGGCGGTGGCGGCCGGGATCGTGGACGGGACCTCGGCCACGACCTTCTCGCCGAATGCGAGCCTGAGCCGCGAGCAGATGGCGGTGATGCTGGCGCGCGCGCTGAAGCTGAGCGGGACGGCGACGCTCCGCTTCACCGATGACGCCCAGATCGACGGCTGGGCGCAGCCGGGGGTGGAGGCCGCTGTCGCCGCTGGGTACCTCAAGGGCTTCCCGGACGGGAGCCTGCAGCCGCTGGCTGCGGCGACGCGCGCGCAGGCGGCGGAGGTCCTGGCGGCGGCACTGGCCGCGCGGGGCTGAGGCCAGCCTGGGAAGCGAAGACAAAGGGCGGGAGCGCATCCGCGATCGCGAACGCCAGCCCGGGAAGCCATGATCAAGGGCCAGACTGTATCCGGCAGCCCTGCCGCCATCCTTGGCTCCGGGGCGTGGCCCTTCGCAAATGGGGCCGCGTGGTGCGCGCTCAGTCGTCGCCGGCGGCGCGCTCGTCCGCCACGTAGCGGGCGCCCCGCGACCAGGACGCCACGGCGGCGACGGCGCAGGCGATGATGGCGAACGCGAACGCCTCGTGCAGGCCGGACCGGAACGGCGCCTCGATCAGCTGGGGGAAGAACCCGCGCCCCGTGAGCACGGCGGCGTCGGCAGATCCCAGGTGGGAGAGGACCTGTGGCCCCACCAGCCGCTGCACGGGGTTGTAGCCCAAAAACGCGGCGAACAGGGTGGAGACGGGCGGCAGGCGGCCGATGGCGGCCGCCACCGACGCCGGCACGCCATGGGCCGTCAGGCCCTGGGTCAGCGCCCGGGGCAGGGTGCGGGCCAGGCCCGTGATCATCAGGCTGAAGAAGACCCCGATCGAGAGGACCTGCGCCGACTGCTGGAAGGTGGAGTTCATGCCGCCGCCGGCGCCGCGGTGCTCGGCCGGCAGGCTGTTCATCACCCCGGCCCGGTTCGGCGAGGCGAAGGCGCCCATGGCCAGGCCCATCAGCAGCAGGACTCCGCCGAAGCCCGTGTAGGCGAAGTTGGTGGGCAGGAGCGTGAGGAGCACAAAGGCCAGGGCGGCGGCCACCATGCCGCCGGTGGCAAAGAAGCGCGCGCCAAAGCGGTCGGATAAAAAGCCTGAGGCCGGCCCGGCGAGCAGGATGCCGGCCGTCAGCGGCAGCATGTAGATGCCGGCCCAGAAGGGCGTCTCCGCGAAGCCGAAGCCGTGCAGGGGCAGCCAGATGCCCTGCAGCCAGATGATGAGCATGAACATCAGGCCGCCACGGGCCACGGCCGAGAGGAAGCTGGAGAGGACACCGAAGGTGAAGGCGCGGATGCGGAACAGGGGCAGGCGGAACATGGGGTGGGCCGCGCGGGCCTCGATGGCGGCAAAGACGGCCAGGCAGAGGAGGCCGGCGCCGAGCTCGGCGACCACGGTCGGGCTGGTCCAGCCCATCGTGTGGCTGCCGTAGGGCTCGATGCCATAGGTGATGCCGATCATGATGAGGATCAGGCCGGCGGCGAAGGTCAGGTTGCCCCACCAGTCGACGGGGGCGGCCTTGCGCACGCCCAGCTCCCGCAGGCGCAGGTAGGCCCAGACGGTGCCGAAGAGGCCGAACGGCACCGACACCAGGAAGACCAGGCGCCAGTCGATGGGGGCCAGGAGCCCGCCCAGCACGAGGCCGATGAACGAGCCCACGATGCCGGCGACGTTGTTGATGCCGAGGGCCAGGCCCCGTTGGTTGGACGGGAAGGCGTCCGTCAGGATCGCCGAGGAGTTGGCGACCAGGAAAGCGCCCCCGATGCCCTGGACGATGCGCATGACCACCAGCCACATGGCGCCGGCGCCGCCGCGCATCCAGTCGATCGTGAGCAGCAGCGAGGCGCTCGTGTAGACGACAAAGCCCAGATTGTACATCCGCACCCGGCCGAACATATCGCCGAGGCGCCCCAGGCTGACCACCAGCACGCTGCTGACCACAAGGTAGCCGAGGATCAGCCAGAGCAGGTAGAAGCTGTTGGCCGGCACCAGCGGGTTGAGGCCGATGCCGCGGAAGATGTCGGGCATGGCGATCAGCAGGATCGAGCCGTCGATGGTCGCCAGCA
>JAJYVM010000016.1 GCA_021792015.1 Bacillota bacterium
CCTGGCTCCACGTGACCCCCTTCTTCTTCAGGGCGTGAACCTCGGCAGCGGTCCTGCCGCTCAGCTTGGCCAGCACCGCCACCGTCGCGGCGGCGCGGGCGCGCTCCCGCCGCATGGCGGCGAGCTGGCCCTGCACGGTGGTCGGATTCAGCTTGAGGGCCGCGATGACGGCTTTCCACGTGTGATCCTGCTGCTTGAGGGCCAGCACCGCGGAGAGGCTTTGGTTTGCGTCCTTGGCCAGCAGCCGCGCCACCGGCCCCGCGGGCGGCGTCACCGGCGCCGACGCTGCTGCTGGCGCCGGGCCTGCGGCCGTAACCGCCAGCGTCCCGGTCAGCAGTGCAGCAGCCACCGCTACCCTGCTCAAGGTCTTGGTCCATCGCAACATGGGCACGCATCCCCTTTCATATGGCGGGCCATCGACATCGGGCACGTCCTCGGCTCCCGTCTCAAAGGCGCATCCAGCGGGGGGAGCCGTTCCGGCGGCGGTCGTCAGTGTGGCAAGGCCGCCCGGCAGGGAGACAGGCGTTCCCGCCTGCATCTGGGTCGGCGACGTCGCGACGGTGGCGGCCGCCTGGCCCTGGGCGTTCAGCGTAAGGGTGAGGGCGTCGCCGAGGGACAGCGCGCGGGGCCGGGCCGGCCGGTACAGCTCTTGCGGCGGGACCTCCCGAACCCCCGGCTTGCGCGTCCTCGGCCAAGGCGGGCACGGCCCGTGGCGGCCTCGCCGCACCGTGGGGCAACTGCGGCGTCGCCGCGCCGTGGGGCAACTGCGCCAGGGACCCCGCCACCCGGCTCGGCGCTGCGGGCGGGTAATGGTGGGCCCGGGCCAGCACCACGGCCTGCGCCCAGGTCACCGCCTCGCCGGGATGGAAGTTTCCTCGCGGACCTCCGCGCAGGATGCCGCGCGCCGCCGCCAGAGACACATCCCGGCTCGCCCAGGCTGGCATACGGCCGCCGTCGCGGAAGTGCTGCATCCCAGTCACGGCGGATGCCGTCGCTGGCTGGCCGGCCCATCGCATCAGCCGGCCGAGGACGACGGCCATCTTCGGACGTGTGTTCGGCTGCTGCGGTCCGAAGCGACCTGGCCCCACGCCGCACAGCACCCCCTCCTGCACCAGGGCGCGTGATGGCCGAGCGCGCCCAGGGCAACCCTCCGAGGTCCTGAAAGCTGACGCTGCAGGCCACCTGGACCCGCTGCTGGGCCGAGGCCCCGGCTGGCAGCCTCACCAGACAGGCCACCAGCGCACCCACCGCTCAAACACGCCGTGGCGCCCGTGTCATCCGGGAGTCCCCCTTCCGCTTGCCAGACGAGCGGGTCGCAGACATTCCGCCCGGCCATGGCTTACGGACCCATCCTGCGCCTCAGGCGTGAAGCGCAATTGAAAAAAGATTGAACCAAGTGTGACGGCGCCGGGGCTGGCCCTCGCCCGAGCCTGACAGGGTCGGCGGCGGCAGGCGGGCATCGGCGCCGCAGCACCTGTTCAAACTCCGTTCACATCGCCTTGATCACGCGTTGGCCCGGGTCCGCGACGCTGGAGGAGACGGCGGCGGCTGCGGGCGGGCCGCAACGCCCCCCGCCCGCAGCGCTGTGCATCGCGAAGCTGTGCGGGAGGCATTGGAGGTTCCAGCCATGCGCGCATGTGGCATCGGTGCGGTCGCGGTCGTGCTGGCGTCGTTTCTGCTCACCGGCTGCGGGGGCTCCGCGGCTGCGCAAGCCCCTGCCGCCGTGCCGGTTCACCATGTGGACGACGCGGCAGGAAGATCGAGCCAGAAAGTGGTGCCCCGCCCCGGGGAGCTTTCTACGCCGACGGTGCCGCCGTGTTGTTCGACGATCTTGCGCGTGATGGCCAGTCCGAGCCCGGCTCCGCCGCCGCGGCAGCCGCCCACCCCGCCGGTGGCGAAGCTGGGGTGGATGGCCCGGGGTCCGCTAGGCACCGCGTGACCTTCCGCCCCAGGCCGACTGCCGCTGCGCGGCCAATCCGCTGCCGACGCCCCTGCATGGCACCCCGCCGTGGCCACCTCGGCGCACGTGCCCGGTGAGCGCGGCGGTCATCTCCTGCTGCGCCCGCCCCGCCGCCTGCAAAACGGCGCCCGGCTCGGCGCCCTCCACCTCCGGTCCGGCGCCGGCGCGAGGCCGATGGCCTGCGGAACGCCCTCACGGACGGACCGGCGCTTCCCCGGCCCCCTGCTCCTCGGGCGGGCGGGTCCCGCGGAAGGCGAGCAGGAACGTGCCCGCGTTCAGGAGCTGCACGCCCGCGGCGAGCAGGAGCGGCGCCTCGAAGCTGACGGCGGTCATGAGGTAGGCCCCGAGCGAGGGGGCGACCGCGGAGGTCAGCTGCGAGGGGAGGTTGCCGAAGGCCGCCACGGTGGAGCGGCTCCGCTCCTCGCTCACGCCCATGACGAAGGACTGGCGGACGGGGTTGCCGAGCGAGCCGACCACCACCCGCAGCAGGTAGAAGAGGGAGGCCAGGGGCCAGGTCGGCGCGACCACCATGCCCACAAAGAACGCCACCGACACGACGCGTGTCAGGACGACGGTGACGACGGCCCCCAGGCGGCGGGCCAGGCCGGCGGCGCCGAGGTAGGGCAGGGCCGAGGCGAGGTTGACGATCGTGTAGAGGCCGGCGAGGGCGGCGGGGCCGACGCCGAAGCGCAGGTAGAGCCAGTAGGTGAGAAACGGGCCGAAGAGGCCGAAGGCCAGCCCGTTCAGCCCGTTGGTCAGCCAGAGCTTGCCGACGAGGCGGAGCATGTCGCGGCTGAGCAGGCGAGGTGCGGCGGGCGCGCCCGCCGCGCCTTTCCCGGGGGCGCGGGGCTGGCCAAGCGACTCGTGCAGGGGCAGGATGACCAGGACGAGGGCCACGCCCACGGCGGCGCCGATCCAGAAGACGATGCGGTAGGCCGCCAGCCAGGGCAGGTGCCAGCCGTCATGCGCCAACTGCGGCAGCGCGGCCACCAGCGAGCCGGCGGCGCCGGCCAGCACGCCGACGAACGAGAGCGCGCCGAAGGCGGTGTTGCGGTCCTGCGGCCGGGTGGCGCCGGCCACCATCGCCTGCTCGGCGGGGTAGAAGGGGCCCATCGCCCCACCGCTGCCCGCGCTGCCCCCGCGGCCCACCGAGGCGAGCGCCCCCGCGGCCGCCAGCACCCAGAACTCGGCGGTGAGGGCGTAGGCCGCCGCGCCGAGGATGGAGAGCACCGCCAGCCCCAGCATGATCCGCCGCCGCCCGTAGCGGTCGGCGTAGATCCCGATCAGCAGCACGAAGGCCGCCGACCCGGCCGCCGCCACGCTCAGCATGTAGCCGACCCGCATGGTCGAGTACCCCGCGGCCGCGATGTAGAGGGGGACGACGACCACCAGGAAGGCCTGCGAGAAGCTGCGGATGGCCCGGCCGGCGAAGAGCCAGCCGACGTCGCCGAAGCACCAGGCGGGTAGGCGCAGGCGCCGGCGCGCACCGGCGGCCGGGACGGGGGAAGGGACGGGGGAAGGGACGGGGGCGGGGACGGCCTGCGACGGCGGGCGGCTTTCGTCCTCCAGATCTTGTGGCATCGTATGCGGGGGTTCGCCGGCTCCCATCGTTTCGCCTCCAGAGGGAATCAATCGGCGGGCGCCGAAGGGCGAGAGGGTGGCGAAAACCGCGATGGAGACGGTGCTGGCGCTCGACCTCGGGCTCACGTGGTGCAAGGCCGTGGCGCTGGACCGGCAGGGGCGCGCGGCGGCATCCGCCCGAGCCTATAGTGCCGCTCCGCCTTGCGGCGTCGCGGAAAGCACGGCTGTCATTGCGGCGCAGTGGGACGCGGCCGTGTCCGCGCTCCGCGACCTGGCGGCGGCCCTGCCGGCGGGCGCCTCCCCCGCCGCCCTCGCCGTGTCGGCCGCGGCCCAGACCGTCCTCCTCGACGGCGCCGGCGTCCCCTTCACCGTGCCGGCGGCGGGCGCGCGGGCGAGGGAGGCGGACCGGCTGCCCGGCTGGGGGGCGGGCGGGATCCTGGCCTATGGGTACGCCGGCCACCTGGCGGCGCGCCTGGTGTGGCTGCGGGCGCGTGAACCGGCGTCGTGGGAGCGGGTCGCCCGGGCCGGGTGCCTGCACAGCTACCTCATGCTGCGGCTGGCGGGCCGGTGGTGCACCGACCCCGCCAGCGGTCCCGGCCGGTCGCCGTGGCCGGCGGCCGTGCGGGCCTTCGGCCGCGAGCTGCCTGAGGTGGTGGCGCCGGAGGCGGTCGCGGGCCGGCTGCTGCCGGAGGTGGCTGCGGCCACGGGCCTGCCGTCCGGCCTGCCCGTGGTGGTGGGAGGTCACGACGGCGCCTGCGCGAACCTGGGAGCGGGGGCCTGCCGGCCCGGAAGCTGCTGCCTGACGCTCTCCACGAACTGGGTGCCGCGGCCGGTGGTGGCCGCGCCTGTGGCGGGTGCCTTCGGCTATCCGGTGGGCCGCGCCGGGTGGGCCTGGGTCCGCGGGGTCGCGGGTGCCGGGCGCCAGATCGACCTCGCCGTGGCGGCGCTGGACGGCGGCGGGCCGGAGGTGGCCGGCGCGCGGCATGCGGCCCTGGCGGCGGCCGTGCCGTCCGCACCGTGGCCCGATCTGCCCTGCCTGCCGCCTGCGGAGGCGGAGCGGCAGGCTGGCCGGGTCGCGGCGGCGCTGGCGGCTGGCTTCCCCGCCGGCGCCATCTACGGGGCCGCCGTGCGGGGTGCCGCTGAGGCGCTGGCCGCCCGGCTCGGGGAGGCGCGGGCGGAGGGCTGTCACCCGCGCGCGTTCGTGGCGACCGGCGGCTTCACGCGCAGCCCGTTCGTGCTGGAGGTCGTCTCCCGCACCCTGGGCGTCCCGCTGCCGGTGGCGCCCGACGAGGCCGCGGCCCGTGGCGCCGCCGCCTGCGCGGCCGTGGCCACCGGGTGGTTTGCCGATGCGGAGGCCGCCGTCGAGGGGGGCTGGTGAGGTTGGACGGGTTGGACGCATATGAGCGCCTGGGCGTGCGGCGCGTGATCAACGCCAGCGGGCGCATGACGGCGCTCGGGGGCGCCGCCGTGCGGCCCGAGGTCGCCCGCGCCATGGCCGAGGCCGCCGGGAGCTTCGTGGACGTCGCGGAGCTGAAGGCCGCCGCCTCTCGGCGCATTGCCGAGCTGACGGGCGCGGAAGGGGCCTATCTCACGACCGGCGCCGCCGCCGGGATCGCCGTGATGACCGCCGCCGCCGTGGCGGGCACCGACCCGGCGCGGGTGGCGGCCCTGCCCGATGCCGACTGGCAGCCCTGCGAGATCGTGCTCCAGGCCGGCCACCTGATCGACTTCGGCGCGCCGCTGCGGCAGATGGTGCGCCTGGGGGGCGGCCGGCCCGTGGCGGTCGGCTCGGTCAACCAGGTGCGCGCCGCGGAGCTGGCCGCCGCCATCGGCCCGCGCACGGCGGCCGTCCTGTTCGTCCAGTCCCACCACGCCGTGCAGAAGGGGATGCTCGGCCTGGACGAGGTCACCGCCATCGCCCGCGCCGCCGGCGTGCCCGTCCTGGTGGACGCCGCGGCGGAGGAGGACCTCTCCGCCTACCTCGTCGCCGACCTTGTGGCCTTCAGCGGCGGCAAGGCGCCGGAGGGCCCCACCTCGGGCTTCGTGCTGGGCCGGCGCGGCCTCATCGCGGGGTGCTGGGCCCAGGAGCGCGGCATCGCCCGGCCCATGAAGATCGGCAAGGAGGCCGTCGTGGGCCTGCTGGCGGCCCTGGAGGCCTACGTGGCGCGCGATGCGGCCACCGAGTCCGGCCACCGGCGGGCGGTCGTGGACGGGCTGCTGGCGGAGCTGCGCGGCATCGACGGGATCGTGCTGGGCGTGGAGACCGACGAGGCCGGGCGCGACATCCCCCGCGTCACGCTGGGCGTCGCGCCGGGGGCCGGGTTCTCCCTGGCCGAGCTGGTGCGGGAGCTGCAGGCCGGCTCGCCCGCCATTCACGCGCGGACCCACCACCTGCGGGAGGGGCGCGTGGCCCTTGACCCGCGGCCGCTGCTGCCCGGCGAGCCGGCGATCGTCGGCGCCGGCGTGCGCGCGGCCGTGAGGAGGCTGACGTCGAGGTGACCTTCGATCTGATCGTCCGCGGCGGGACCCTGGTCGACCCGCGGGGCGAGCGGCGGGCGGACGTGGGTGTGGTGGGGGGACGCATCGCGGCCATCGACGACCTCGCGGGGGCAGCCGCCGGCGAGGTGCTGGACGCGGCCGGGTCCCTGGTCTCCGCCGGCTGGATCGACCTGCACGCGCACGTGTGGGTGGGCGACACGGGCCTCGGCATCGACCCCGACGCGCGGGCGGGAGTCCGCACCGGGGTCACCACCGTGGTCGACGCCGGCTCCTTCGGCGCGGCGCACTGCGACGACTTCGTGGCCGGCTCGGCGGCACCGGCCGCGACGCGGGTGCTGGCCTTCCTCAACATCTCGGTCGACCGCACGCGCAAGCCGACGCACGGCCACTTCGACAACTTCAGCACGCGCCGAACCCTGGCCACGCTGGAGCGCGACGGCGGGCGGCACCTGGTCGGGCTCAAGGTCCTGGCGAGCCAGAGCCACTGCGGCGTCATGGGCGCCGAGCCCGTCAAGCTGGCCGCGCAGGCGGGGCGGCTGGCCGCCCTCCCCGTCATGTGCCACATCGGCAACGCGCCGCCCGTGATCGACGAGGTCCTGGGCCTTTTGCGCGCCGGCGACATCATCACCCACTGCTGGCATGGCAAGCCGGGCGGCCTGCTGGGTCGCGGCGGCGTTCCCCTGCCCGCCACCCTGGAGGCCGTCGATCGCGGCCTGCGCTTCGACCTCGGCCACGGCTCGGAGTCGTTCGCCTTCGCCACGGCCCGGGCCGCCCGTGCCGCGGGGCTGCCCCTGCACAGCGTCAGCACGGACCTGCACCGGCGCAACGTCGACGGCCCGGTGCACGACATGGCGACCACGATGAGCAAGCTGCTGCAGCTGGGCTTTTCCCTGCCGGAGGTCGTGCAGCTGAGCACCGAGGGCCCGGCGGAGGCCATCGGGCGCGGGCGGGACCTCGGCACCCTCGCCGTCGGCCGCGAGGCCGACGTGACGGTCTTCCGCATCGAGCCGGGCCCCGTGGCGCTGCGCGATGCGGAGGGCGAGGTCCTGACGGGCGAGCGCCGCATCGTGCCGGTGGCCACCGTGCGCGCCGGCCGCGTCTTTCGGCCATAGCGGGCGGCTGCGCGGCGGACGGGGCGGTCGTGGCGCCACTCGGGGGCGGGGGGCGGGCCGCCCCGCGGCACCGGCCGGCCACCACGCCGTCCGCCGGGGTGAAGGGCAGGTCCCGCCCGGCCGTCGCCGCGAAAGGGTCCACCCGGGAGGGGGCGGGCCATGCCCACGCAGCGTCCGCTCGCCGGCGTCCGCATCCTCGCCGTGTCGCAGTATGGCGCGGGTCCGTTCGCCATCCAGCAGCTGGCCGACCTCGGGGCCGAGATCGTCAAGATCGAGCACCCGGACGGGGGCGATGTCGGCCGCGGGGTGCCGCCCTTCGCAGACGGCCACGGCAGCAGCCTCGGCGAGCACACGCGCGAGGTGCTGCGCGAGCTGGCCGGCCTCGGCGACGAAGAGGTGGACGCCCTCGCCCGCGACAGGATCATCGGCGTGGGGGCGCCGCCCGCCGGCGCATGAGCTGCGCCACCACGGTCTGCTTCGCGCCGATCGCGGTCGCCGCGACGAGCAGGCCATTCAGCAGCAGCAGCGGAATCTCCACCGGCTGCAGCTGGCCCTGGGCGGCCATGGCGACGCCGAGGACGACCACCGCCGCCACCCAGGCGACGACCTCCTGCGGCAGCTGGCGCAGCCAGGGGCTGGATTGGGCGACCTGGACGATCAGGGCCGCGGCCAGCGCGGCGCCGCTCAGGGTGGCGAGCGAGGCGTACGTGAAGAGGGTGCTGGTCGACATCGCGGCTCCCTCCCGCCGCCACGGTATGTGGGGCGGGCTAAAAGCGCACGCGCAGCCGCGGCAGCGACCGGAACTCATGCCCGCGGGGCCGCGTGCCGGCATCCGGCTCGCCCAGCGCCAGACCCGGCGGCCGCTCCAGCAGCGCGCCCAGGCCCACGCTCCCCTCCAGGCGCGCCAGGGCGGCGCCGATGCAGACGTGGCGCCCCGTGCCGAAGGCCAGGTGCTGCCCGGCGTTCGGCCGGCGGCGGTCGAACCGCTCCGGCTCCCGGAAGTGCGCCGGATCGCGGTTGGCCGCCTCGCCGCTTGCTCCATCCGGGCGCGGCTCGGCCCAGCTTCGCTTCGCTCGCGTCATCCGGACCCCAGCATGCACTGCACGGTCTCCCCCGCCCCCATGGCCACGCCGCCGACCTCGACCGCCCGCGTGGTGTGCCGTGTGCAGGTCTGCACGGGCGACTCCCACCGGAGGGCCTCCTCGACGGCGCCCGCGAGCAGCGCCGCGTCCCGCCGCACCGCAGCCAACTGCTCAGGGTGGCGCAGAAGCGCCCACGCCGCGTTGCCCAGCATCGCCGCCGCCGTCGTCTCCAGCCCGCCGAAGACCAGAATCGTGGCGGAGGCGGCCACCTCCGGCTCGCTGAACGGCAGTCCCGCCAGCCGTGACCGCGGACTCACCGTCGCCCGCCGCGCCAGCACGCGCTCCCCGAAGGCCCGCCAGGCCTCCCGGCCCCGCTCCCGCACCGCGGAAGCGCCGGCACAGTTGCCCAGCGCCGCAGCGATGTCCGCGTACCACGCGCGCACCTCGGCCAGACCCTCAGCCGCCACGCCCAGCGAGTCCAGCACCGTGCGCAGCGCCATCCGCCGGCGCCTTGCACAGGGCGCCGGCAACGCCTTCGGCAAGGTCGCCGCGGAGGTCGACACCGTCCTGCGCTGGCATGCCGGGTACGAGACCATGCACCGGGCCCTGGGCTCCGTCATCGTCGACGCGACCCGCCCGGTCATGGTGGGCGCGGTCTCTCCCGCGCGCACGCGGGGTCGGACGCCGCCGGCGGCGCCTTTTCCGGCTCGATCGGGTCTCTCCCGCGCACGCGGGGTGGGATGAGGTGATCGAGGCGATCCTGGCCTACGCCCCCGCCCCGTCACGGTGCGGCAGGTAGGAGCGGTCGCCGATCCACGGTGCCGGCGGGATGGCCAGATACCGCGACAGGTGGGCGAGCAGTGGCACGTACTGCAGGCGGCGCGCCGCGAACGCCGGCCAGACCTCGTCCAGCGGCCGCACCGCGTAGCCCGCCGCCCGCAGCCGCTCCAGGGCCTGCCCGAGCTCCCACTTCTCCAGCCCCGGCTGCCGCATGCGCGGGAAACGGAAGTAGTAGCCGATGTCGTCGACCAGGTGCTTGCCGAGCTTGAAGAACATGGTCGCCTCCGCCCGCGTGCCGCCCCCGTCCAGGGCCGTCAGCACGAGGTTGGCCGCATCCATCACCGCCCCGAAGGAGTTCAGCCAGGCCTCGTTATCGTGGCTGGAGCGGAAATAGACCAGCACGGGGAAGGCGAGATGGCTCTCCAGCACCTGGGCGGCCCAAGTGCGCCAGCCTGTGAACGTCGCCGCCAGATGGCCGCCCATGGCGAACTCGGCGCAGGTCTCCATCAGCGCGACGCCCGAGGGCGGCGCTCCGGCGCTGGTGTCGAGCTCGATCACCTGCACCTCGCGCCGCTCGAAGGCCCCAAAGAGGAGAAAGAGTTGGCTGACGACCAGGGCGATCAGACCCAGCCCGTTGGCCGCCTCGACCGCCACGACAACCTTGCCGCCCGCGATCGCCGGGCCGACGAGACCAATGTCGAAGAGCGAGGACGCCGACAGGTAGAGCGCCGGCCCCAGCCCCCCGCCCTCCGTCCCCTGGAGCACCAGCCCGGTCTCGCCGCTTCCTCCATCCCGGCGCGGCTCGACCCAGCTTCGCCGACGGCCGCTTTGCGGCCCCCGCTCGCGTCATCCGGACCCCACCACCAGCACCGCGGCCCACAGCGCCAGCAGCACCAGCACCGCCAGCGGCGCGAAGACGCCGAGCACCGCCTCGCGCCGCCGCACGGGCTCGATCCGTCTCCCCGCCGCGCGCCAGCCGAGCCACAGCGCGTGCAGCACCGAGCTGCTGAGCCGCACCCGCCCGACGGCCGGCCGCGGCAGCACGACCGACTGGAAGAGGTCGTACCAGGCGAGCGCGACGAGCAGGATGCCCGCCGAAAGCGCGACCGGGCTCACCGCTGCTGCTCGAGCCGCTCCAGCACCAGCCGGTAGCCGTCGGCCCCGTAGGTGAGAAAGCGCTTGATGCGGCTGATGGTGGCCGAGCTCATGCCGGTGCGGGCGCCGATCTCCTCGTAGGTCCTGCCGTCGCGCAGCATGGCCGCCACCTCAAGGCGCTGCGCCAGCGCATGCAGCTCCCCCACCGTGCAGAGGTCCTCGAAGAAGCGGTAGCACTCCTCCGGGCTGCGCAGCGCCAGCACGGCGGCGAAGAGGCGGTCGAGCTCCGGCGAGCTGAGACGGCTCTCGTACGCCATAAAGCCGCGGTCCCCTCCGAATCGCCTTTTGTGACGGGGGCGCCGTCGGCGCCCCCGCGCAAACAATCTTCCGTTGCCGCGCGTCCCGGTTGGAAGGAGTTCTCCGGACCGGCCCGGACACCTATCGGCGGCCGCCTGTTTGCGTTTCAGTCGCGCATCCGCCACAAACACCCAGGGACTTTTGCGTGCGCGTCGAAGCATGGGTCCTTTAGGAGGCGATCTTGACGATGCGCGGGTGGAGGGGTCTCTTGGCCGTGGCCCTCAGTGTCGGGGCGCTCGTGGTGGGGACCCTGCCGGCGTCGGCGGCGGGCGCGACGGTGATGGCGGCGTCCAACGCCAAGCTCGGCACGATCCTGACCAACAGCAGCGGGATGACCCTTTACTGGCACGCGAGCGACCCCGCGAACGGCAGCACCTGCACGGGCGCCTGCGCCACATACTGGCCGCCGCTGACCGTCACGGGCACGCCCACGGCGGGAACGGGCGTCACGGGCAAGCTCACGACGTTCAAGAACCCTGAGGGCCAGATGCAGGTCGCGTACAACGGGCACGCCCTGTACACGTTCGTGGCGGACAAGGCCGCCGGCGACGTGGTCGGCAACCTCAAGAACGGCTTCGGCGGCCTCTGGCACGCGGCGACCGTTGACGTGGCGATGGCCGGCAGCGCTCCGGCGGGAAGCGCGTCCACGACCACGGCCTCCGCGACCCTGCCCAAGACCGGCACCAGCCCCTGGAGCTATGCCGGCGGCGCCCTGCTGATCCTGGGCGGCCTCGGCCTCCTGATCCGGCGCCGCGCACACGCGGGGTGAGCGCATGTTCCGCTGGGTCGCCGGCAGCCTCCTGATCCTCGCGGGCCTGGCCGTGGTCACCCACGGCTGGTGGTCGGGATTTGAGGAGGCTGGCGGCCAGCGCGTCCTGGCAGCGGAGGTGGCCGTGGCGCCCAAGGCCGCGGCCACCCCGGCCCCCGCCGCCGCTCCGGCGGCCAGCACGGTCGCCGTGCCCCCGCCCGCCGTGGCGCCGGTACCCGCGCTGACCCCCCTTGGCCACTGGCGGCCGCCCGGTGCGGTACCTCAGGTCTACGCCACGCTGTCCATCCCGGCGATCGGGCTGTCGACGTTTGTCGTGCGCGGCGCCAGCCTGACCTTCTACTACGACCTGCTGGCCTGGGGGCCCGCCCACCTGCACGGCTCCCCCGAGCCGGGCGGGCTGGGCAACGCCGTGATCTTCGGCCACGTGGACGAGTTCGGCTCGCCCTTCCGCTACCTTGACCGGCTGCGGCCCGGGGACGCCATCGACCTCAGGCAGGGCGGCAGCGTGTACACGTACACCGTACGGTCGGCCCATCTCGTGCCCTCGACCGACCTGGGCATCGTGTCCAGCCAGCCGGGCGTGCGCGCCCTGACGCTCTTCACCTGCGGCGGCCCGGCCAACACCGACCGCGAGGACGTCTACGCCACACTGAGCGGGGCCGGGACGGCGGCGGCCGGAGCCCGGGCAGGCTGATTCAGATCGCCGCCATCGCCGCGGCCGCCCGCGCGATCTCGTCCTCGGTATTGAAATAGGCGCAGCTGAAGCGGACGGCGCCGCGCTCGCGCACGGGGCGGGTGATGATGCCCTGGGCGGCAAGCGCCGCCTGCACCTCGGGGCCGTCGTGGCCGCGCAGGGCCGCGGTGGCGATGCCGGTCTCGCCGCCGCCGAGGACCGAGGCGCCGGGGATGTCGGCCAACCGGGCAGCGAGGGCTCCCGAGAGGGCGCGCTGGCGGGCGGCGATGCGCTCCAGGCCGATGGCGCGGGCATAGGCCACGGCCGCGGAGATGCCGTCGCCGATGGCCCAGTTGCGGGTGGCGAACTCGAAGCGGCGGGCGCCGGGCGCCAGGGCGAGCTCGCCGTCCTCGGCGTACGCCACCTCGCCGCTGCCGGCCCCCACCCAGACGGGCGTCAGCGCGTCGGACGCCTGCGGCCGCACCACCAGCCCGGCCGAACCGACGGGCGCCAGCAGCCACTTGTGGGCGTTGAAGGCGTAGAAGTCGCAGCCGAGGGCCGGTACGTCGATGGCGAGCTGGCCGACGGCCTGAGCCCCGTCCAGGCAGAGCAGGGCGCCGGCGCGGTGGGCGGCCTCCGCGACGGCCGCCACGGGCAGGATGCGGCCCGTCATGCTGCTCACATGGCTGGCGCAGAGCAGGCGCGTGCGGGGGCCGATGTACCCGGACAGTCCGTCGCCCCAGCGCTCCCACGGGCAGATGCGGACCCGGACGCCGAGTCGGCGGAGGTGCAGGGCCGGCACGAAGATGGCGGGGTGCTCCTCGTCCGAGATCACGACCTCGTCGCCCGCCCGCCACGGGAGCCCCGCGAGGACACAGTTCAGGGCCTCGGTGACGTTGGTGGTCAGCGCCACCTCGTCCGGGGCCACGCCGAGCAGAGAGGCCAGGTCGGCGCGGGCCGTCTCGATCGCCGCCCGCCGCCCCTGGTAGTGGGCGGGATCCCCCGGTCCCTCATCCTGCCAGGCCGTGTACGCGCGGAGGAAGGCCTCGGTCACCGGGCGCGGCGAGGGGCCCAGCGTGCCGGTATTGAGGAACAGACAGCGGGCCAGCACCGGGATGTCGGCGCGCACGCGGGCCAGCTCGGCCGGCGAGATCTCCACAGGGCAGCACCCCCAAGGACGGGGATTCGTCCGCGGCCGCCCCGACTCCTCGATAATGGGCGCATGGACGCCGCGGGGGCGCTGGTCCGGATCCGCGCCGCCTTTCCGGAGCTCGGCGAACGCCACGTGCGCCGCCTCGGGGAGGGCTGGGCCAACGTCTGCTGGCTGGGCGCCAGCGGCCTGGTCTACCGCTTTCCCACGACCGTGGCCGGCCGCACGGCCCTGCCCATGGAGGCGGCGCTGCTGCCGTGCCTGGCCCCCGCCCTGCCCCTCGCCGCCCCGGTGTTCCGGCATGTGGCGGCGGATGGCAGCGTGGCGGCCTACCCCCTGGTGCCGGGGGTGCCCCTGGCGGCGCTGGCGCCAGGGCACGCCCGAGCCCTGGCCGCTCTGCTGACGGCGCTGCACGGGTATCCGCGCGCGCGGGCCGCCGCGCTGGGGCTGCCCGACGTGAGCCCGGCGGCGTGGCGTGCCCGCCTGGGTGCGTTCTGGGCGGCGGCGCTGGCGGACCTGGCGCCCTGGTGGTCCGCGGACGACGCGGCGCGCGCCGCGGGTCACATCGCCGGCTTTCTTGGCGACGAGACCGGTTTCGCCTTCACGCCGGCGCTGATTCACGGCGACCTCGTGCCGGAGCACCTGCTGGCCGAGCCGGACACGGGCCGGCTGGTCGGCGTGATCGACTTCGAGGACGCACAGATCGGCGACCCGGCCCTGGACTTCGCCGGGCTGGCCCAGCTGGCGGCGCCGGTGCTGGCGGCCTACCGGGGTCCAGCCGACCCCGGCCTGCTGGGTCGCGCCGCCTTTTACCGCTCCCTCGGGCCGCTGCATGAGATGCTGTACGGCGTACGGAGCGGCAGGCCGGCCCGGGTGCGTGCCGGGCTCGCGGCCTGGCGGCGGGGCCGGGAGGGCCGGCGGGGGCGGCAGGGGCGGTAGGATCCGCGGGAGCGGCGGGATCCGCAGGATCCGCGGGGGCGGCAGGATCCAGCCTGAGCCGCGCCCAATCGGGTGCCGCAAGGAGGGAGCCTCCGTGCAATTCACGATCGTGGGCGCGGGCGCCATCGGCGGCGTCGCCGGCGCCTACCTGGCCCAGGCCGGCCACGTCATCACCCTGGTCGACCGCGAGGCGGCCCACGTGGACGCCATCAACCGGGAGGGCCTGCGCATCAGCGGCTACCGCGGCGAGCTGCGCCTGCCCATGCGCGCCATCCTTCCGGAGCAGATGGAGGGCCCGCTGCACGCGGTCATCCTGGCCGTCAAGGCCCAGCACACGGCCGCCGCCCTGGAACCCGTCGCGCGCCTGCTGGACCCGGACGGCTACGTGCTCTCCATGCAGAACGGGCTCAACGAGGAGGTCATCGCCGCCCGGATCGGGGCGCCGCGCACCATCGGCTGCTTCGTCCACCACGGCGCCGACTATCAGGAGCCCGGCCACATCCTGCTCGGCAACGAGCAGCCCATCCACATCGGGGAGCTGGACGGCCGCGACACACCACGCCTGCACGAGCTGCAGGCCGCCCTGTCGGCCGTCATGACCACCCACATCACGGACAACGTCTGGGGCTACCTGTGGGGCAAGCTCTGCTACGGGGCGCTCGTCTTCACCGGCGCGCTCCTCGACCAGCCGACGCGCGTCCTGCTCGGCATGCGCGAGATCCGGCCCCTGCTGGTCGCCGTCGTGCGCGAGACCGCCGAGGTGGCGGCGGCGCAGGGCTGCCGGCTGATGGCGGTCGGCGGCGTGGATCCCGCCATGTACCTCGACCGGAGCGCGGGCGCCGAGGAGCGCATCTACGCGGCCTGGGACCGCCAGATCGAGGCGCAGCGCAATCCCCGCAGCCTCAAGGTGTTCACGGGCATCCAGCGGGACATCATGGTGCGGCACCGCCCGACGGAGATCGACGGGCAGATGGGTCCCGTCCTGGCCCACGGCGCGCGCCTCGGCATGCGGATGCCCCTGCTGCGGATGGTCACGGAGATGCTGCACGAGGTTGAGCAGGGCCGGCGCGCGCTGGGGGCCGGAAACTTCCGGGAGCTGGCGGCCAGGGCGGGCCTGGCGGCCTAGGCCGGGCCCGGATCAGGATCTCAGGTTCCGGCCTTCTGCACGATCCGCCAGAGCAGAACCGCGAGTTGCGCGCGCGTCAGGGCCTGGGCGCCGGCGACCTGCCCGTCCACGCCGTCGACCAGGCCCAGATGAGCAGCCCAGAGCAGGTCGTTCTCCGGCTCCCCCGACATGCCGGCGTCGCCCTTGATGCCAGCCGGCCATCCCCCGCCCGAGGCCGCGTAGGCCGCCGCCGCCTGCGACCAGCCAAGCAGGCGGGTCAGTGCCTCCACCGCGGTCGCGCGGGTGGCCCAGGCGTTGACGGCCACCAAGCCGCCCGGCGCGTCGATCCAGCCGGCGCCGACCGCTTCCTGCAGGGGCCGCACGGCCCACGCCGGAAGGGCCGCGGCGTTGGCCAGGCTCGTGGGGGTCACGGTGGACGGCGGCGGCACGAAGGAGACCAGCGCCGCCGCCAGCTGGCCCGTGGTCAGCGGATCGTTGGGGCCGAACATGTCGGACCCGATCCCGTGCACCACGCCGGCGGCGCTCAGCGCGTCCACGGCCGGCGCGGCCCAGGGCGCCAGATAGAGGTCGGTGTACGTCGGGTTGGCCGCCGTCCGGGCCTTCCCGGCCGCCGCCAGGGCCGCCAGGCGTTCGGTGACGTTGGCGGGAACCACGGTCCAGGGGTCCTGCGGCACCGTGACCGTGGCCGCTGCCTGGCTGGTCGCGGTGGTCGCGACCTGGCTGCCGTTCGTGGCGGCGGGCCGGCTGCCGCCCGGGCTTACGGTCGGGTCGCTGCCCGTGGTCGCGGGCTGGCTGGTCGAGGGGGTCGTGTTCTGGCCGCCGCCCGCGATCCCGGTGGAGGTTGTCGACGTGGCCGCGGCCTGGCTGGTCACCGTGGTCACAGCCGGATTCGTCTGCGTGGTCACGGTCGGGCTGGCCGCCTCCGCCACGCCCCCGGGCGGCAGGACACTGCCGTCGCCAGTCGTGAAGGTCCATGTCGTGGCCATTTGGCGCTGGCCGCCGGTCGGCGGCGCCTCCACGGCGCGGACCGAGGCCAGATAGGTCGTGTCGGCCGCGAGCGGCCGATCGGGGATGAATGCCACCGAAACGCCCATGAACACACCTGTCTCGGTGTACGGCTGCCACAACTGGGGTGTGAGCACGGCGCCCGCCACGGGCTGGCCGCCGGGCTCACTCATCAGCGTGAAGCTGGCGTTGATGATCTGGGTTCCCGGCGGCGCCGCGTAGTCGTCCCAGGTGACGGGCGTGCCGGCCGGAAAGCGGAGGCCGGCGAACGGCTGCAGCGGCGACGGCCACTCGCCCCCGAACGCCAGCGGCACCCCCTTCGCCGCATCCGGCGGCCACAGCGTCGGCTGCACCCCGGTGGCGCCGCCCCAATCGCTGAGGTCGAGCACGAACTGGCCCCCAACGTCGGCCGCGCCCGCCACCAGGGCTGCGGGGTCCAGCAGCAGGTCGCGGTGGAAGACGGTCTCGGCGACCAGGAAGGCGACGGGATCGGAGTTGCCGGATGACATGACCTCCACCCCGCCGCCCGTGGCGGAGCCGAAGGCGAGATCGCGGTTGCGGGCGTAAAGCCCGGTCCACCCGGGCAGCGTGCGCCATGCCACCGGCTCGTCGTGCACGCTGACGCCGGTGCCGTAGCGGGCGGGCTGCCCGCTGACGAAGGCCGCGTGGGCGGCGGCGGCGGCCGTGAGCGCCGCGCTGACCGCGACCGGCGGCGCCCCGACCTGCGCCCGATACGCGTTGAGCTCGGCGATGAAGGCGGATTCGGCCGGGGTCGGCGGAGGCGCCGTCGCAGGTGCGCCGGCCGCCACCGTGAAGGTGAACGACTGTGTGGCCAGGCTGAGGCTCCCGGGACCGACAAGGTGGATGCTGGCCCTGCCGCTGGGCGGCAGCGTGAGGCTGTCCTCGCCGAGGGTGAGTGCGATGGCCCCGGGCACGGGCTGGCTGCGGAGCAGCGTGACCGGCAGCGACTGCGTGCCGACGGTGACGGTCCCGCCGATGGCCGGCGTCGGCCCTGGCGGCACGACGACGGTGAGGGCGATGGCCGGCCGGCTCACGCGGTAATCGATCGAACGGGGGAGCGTGCTGACGTACCACGTCGAGCCGAAGGCGGCCAGCGGCGTGGCGGCATTGGCGAAGGCGCCGCCTGTCAATGTCAGAAGCAGCGCCGCCATGACCAGAAACGCGCAAGCGGCCCGACGACAGCCGATCCATGTCTGCGCCACGCCACGACAGATTCCGCGCCGTGGCGCGCCCACCTGCCTGGAAAAGCCCGCCGTCTATGACATTCATGTAACATCACAGCGATTCAAGTCTGTTGTAATTCGAATTTCGTTGCGGCTTCGGGCGCGCTCCGGCTATAATGCCCTTACGTCGGGGTGTGGCCCAGCTTGGTTAGGGCGCCTGGTTCGGGACCAGGAGGTCGGCAGTTCAAATCTGCCCACCCCGACCACCTTCAGTCACCGCACTCGCAGCGTACTCTGCATCCTCCTCTCGACCATCCGCTGGCGAGCGCCTCGCCGAGGCATCCGGTTCGCTGCCAGACTGCGCTCAGGCCGTACGACCTCCCCACATCCCCGCCCCCGGGTGGCCTGCCTCAGACGGCGATGCGCTTTCGCTGCAGCGGACCATGCGAAGTCATGTGACGCATCCCCCGCGGATCGGCCAGCGGCGGAGGGCGGCCTCCGGCGGCAAAGGGCCGCCGGGCGCATCGCACCCTCCACAGCGGATACGCCGGCCAAGAGCTGGGGATCGCCAGCGGCCGGGGCGGATCCAAAGGGCGCTGCGGGACAGCCCGCAGCGATCGCCGCGGGACCGGGCGGCACGAAAAGGTTTGCCTCTGGTGCAGCCACGTTGGCTTTGGAATGCCGGGCTGGTCTCGTTGAACCGGGTGCGACGTCATGAGGTCGGCAGTGGGCGTCCTGAGAAGCCAGCCGGGGAGGAGTGGAGCCTTGAGCCCGACCCACCACGCTTGGCCGCACGCACATCCGCGCTCCCCAGCGCTCTTCAACATGGCGGGTCCGGGCCGCCGTCGGCGTCCCCAACTCAGGCGCCCGCTGTCTGCCCCGCCGGCTCCACCTGCACCCCGCTGACGGCCACCAGCACGCGATGCGTGTCGCCGTTGTGCGCATACGCGTCCGGGATCCAGCCCTGGCCGGCAACCGTCACGTGATAGGGCGTCCCGGGCGCCCCGGGGCCGAGCGGCACCTCGACGGTCAGGCGCTGGCCGGGGCGCACCGTCACGAACTCGGGTGCCTGCCCGGCGGCCTGAAAGTCCACGCGCTGGGGACCCGCCACCTTGGGCTGGCTGCCGTCAAGCCCGATGCGCAGTACCGGCTCGGGCATGCCTGGCGGCCGGACACCGAAGACGACCGACCCGGGTTCCAACCGGGTGCCGCGGTCGAGGCCCT
>JAJYVM010000453.1 GCA_021792015.1 Bacillota bacterium
TCGCGCCCCTGGCGGCGGAAGTCCCAGAACTCGGACAGGTCGGCGGGCGCCACGAAGGTGTGCTCGTGGAGCGAGATGACGATGTTGTCCTCGAAGAGCTGCTTGGCGCGCGCCTCCTGGGCGGCCGTCAGCTCGGGGCGGTGGGAGGGGACGCGGGCGATCTCCTTGGCCAGCTTGTGGTCTCGGTAGTCGACGTCCGCCTCGAGGTACTGGTAGGACCGGTAGCCGTCGTAGCGCTTGGCCTTCATGCTGTGTCTTCCCTCCCGCTAGAATGGGGCCATGGACATCGTGATCACGCCCGAGGCACGCGAGCACCTGAGCTCGCGCGGAAGCATCTGGCGCATCCGTCCCGGCAGCTGCGGGGCCCCCTTCCTGCTCGAGCCGGGCGAGGAGGGCGAGCCCGCCCGGCTGGAGATCGGCGGGCTGCGCTTCGCCGCCAGCGAGCCGCTGGCGGAGGGCCGCTACCGGATCCACTGGATCCAGAGCCGCTGGGGCGGCTACCTATCGGTCGGGCGCGCGGATTAGAGCCATTGGCCGCCACGCATGACCGTGCGGCCGGCGATCTCCGGCTCGTCCCGCCAAACCTGCACCCGGCGCGGGCTGAGGAAAAGGAACGAGTAGGGCTCCTGGCTGCGGCGCGGGTCCCACTGGCAGCGGCGCACGAAAGCCTCGACGACGTCGGGTGGGGTATCCGGGAGCGGCACTACCTCGGCCGTGGCGTCGATCATCACCACGTCGCGGGTGTCGCCGAGCGCCAGCCTGGCGCGGCCGGAGGCGGTGGCGTTGCGCGCCGTCGGGCTGGCGGACAGGGTCGCGACGATGATGCGCCGCCCGTCCCAGAGGAGCGACAGCGGCACCAGGTGCGGATGCCCGTGGGCGTCCCCGGTGGCGATCCAGACGTCCCCGTCGTTCTCCAGCTTGGCGATGGCGTCGGCGCGGCGCTCGGCCGCGGTCCTCGGCATGCTGCCCGCCCCCTCGGCGGCAGGCTTCGCGGGGCGGGGCGGCAGGTCCTGGGGAGGCGGCCGGGTCGGGCCGCCCGGGACACGTGATGTGGCGGGTGGCTGTCATCGTGACCGCGTGCGTGGTCCTGGCCGGATGTTCACTGTTGCCGGTAAAGACCGCGGAGACACCGCCGCGGGCAACCGTCTCGGCGACGGCGAGCCCGAGCCCTCTGGCCCTGGCGGCCACCTCGCCGCTGAAGGTCCAAGCCGCCGAGGCGCCCGCGTCGGCGGGGCCTCCGGCCGGGGTGCAGGACATCGTGTTCGCCAGCGCCTCCGCGGGGTGGCTCGTGACCTCCGGGCAGGTCGCCTACGGCGGCCCGGCGTGGGCCGCGGGGGTGTGGCGCACGACCGATGGCGGCGCCACATGGACGGAGTTGTGGCGCGGCTGGGACACGCGGCTCGACCGGATCGGGTTGATGCCTGGCGCGGGCGAGCTCTACGCGGCGGGCACGCGCGTCTCGGCAGGTGCCCGCTCGTCGCCGCTCTGGCTGACCTCGGCGGACGGCGGCGCCACCTGGAGCGCCACCGAGCCGCAGGTGCCGGCCATAGCGGCGCCGCAGCCCGGCTTGCCGACCTGGTCGTCGCTGCATTTCGCGTTCCCGTCGGCGCAGGTCGGCTACGCGGCGATCGAACCGGAGGACGCGCCGTACGGGCCTGATAACATCGTCCTGGCCACGCGCGACGGCGGCCGGACGTGGTCCTCGCTGCCCCTGCCGGCCGGCTTCCACGCCTTGGGGGGCCTCGACTTTCCGGCGCCGGACCGCGGGTGGATCACCGGCAGCGCCGCGGGCACGTGCGACCAGATCTGGCAGACCCGCGACGGCGGACAGTCGTGGTCGCCGATGTCCGGCACGTGCGCCCCCTACCCGCTCTATGCGGTTGACTTCGTCAGCCCGGAGCGCGGGTTCGCCGCCGGAGGCGCCATCCCGTTCGTCGGGGCGCAGACCGGCGTCCTGGAGACCGAAGACGGCGGCACGGTGTGGCGTCCCACCTATTACGAGAAGGGGCCCGCCAGCACGGGACCGGTGACCCACCTGCGTTTCACATCGGCCGCCGATGGGTGGGCCTGGGGCGGCACCTGCAAGATGGGCGGCAACGGACCTTGCCCCGGCCGTGTGCTCATCACGCGCGACGGCGGCTCCACCTGGACCAGGTCCCCGGTGTCCGCCCTGGCACTCTCGCTCGCAGGTGGGATCGCATGGGCGCAGGGCGGATATGCGGCCGGCCTCTGGCGCAGCACCGATGGCGGGACGGCGTGGCAGCACATCCTACCGCCGGCCACGGCACGCTTTGAAGGACTGTCGACGGAACCCGGCAGCGCCGGCATCTGGCTGGCCACCGGTGCGGGCACCTTCGAGTCCGCAGACGGCGGCGCCACGTGGACGCGCGCAGCGGTGCCCGGGCAGGCCGTCCGTGTCTCGCGGAGCCTGATGTTCTCGACGGGGTCGCCCAACCTCCAGGTCTCACGTGACGGTGGCGGGACCTGGCAGCCCGTTGCCCTGCCGGGGGAGACGGACGGGGTCGCGGCGGTCGCCTTCGCCACGCCGGACCAGGGGTGGGCGCTGATGCCGGCCGCCCACTGCGCCAAGGACTGCACGGTGGTGGATCGCACGCGCGATGGCGGTCGGACGTGGACCACCGTCGGCCGCGCCAACCTCATGGGTCTTCAGGCGATGGGTGCGTTCACGGCGAAGGTCGGGGTCATCGTCAGCCAGACCGAGCCCGCGCTGGCCGGTTCATATGCGGGCATCGGGATCTCGCGGGACGGCGGCGCGACGTGGCGGGTGCTGACCCTGCCGTCGGGGGCCGCCTGTTACCAGCCCGCGGCCCGCGCGAGCACGATCCTGGTCCCATGCCAGGCCCCCGACGGTTCCGGGCTGCTGCTGCGCAGCGCGGACGCCGGCACCACCTGGCACGCCTACACGACGCCGGCCCTGGTGCCCGAGGACCTGGCGCTTACGGATGCGCTCCACGGCTGGATGCTGGCCGGGGGCGGCGGCCCGACGCCTGCGGCCCTCTACCGCACCGCCGACGGCGGGCGCTCCTGGAGCCAGGTGTGGCCGGCCCTGCCGGGGGCGGCACGGTGATGCGTGCCGGTCACGTGGTGTTCTCCCTGGGTCTTGCGCAACGGCGAGTGGCGACGTGGGCGGTGGCGCGCGATCCACGGTGCGGATCGCTGGATGTGCGTGCCAGCCGCAGCTCACCGGCGAGGGCGACTTCGAGTAAACATTCGGTGAACCCCGTGGGCAGGGGCGTCGGCGACGGGGTTGTCACTCAGGTGGGTGCTTGCCCATGACCG
>JAJYVM010000454.1 GCA_021792015.1 Bacillota bacterium
TGACCTGAGAGTGGCGGTCCGGTGGGACATCGCAACTCACACTGCGGGCGAGAGCTTCCATGGCCAGCTCGCGCGCCACCTTTAGCTCTCCGGAGCCCGAGGCAGCCAACGCTCCATTGAGATGAGCGTAAAATGCCTGCGGGTGATCCGAGGGCAGCTGGCTGGCCGCGTCCCGCGCCAACTCCGCCTTGATGAAGGCCTGCCGGTCCTCGCCCTGCTCCATGAGGGTCGTCGACATCGCGTTGAACGTGCGCGCCAAATCGGCCGGGTCGCGGCGGGCCGTGGGCAGGTGCTGCTGCCACTCCCAGAGGGCAGCAGCGTACCACCGGCGCTGGAACAGTCGATAGCCCCGCTCGAAGTGGATCGC
The DNA here is from genome assembly GCA_021792015.1 of Bacillota bacterium. Classification (GTDB taxonomy): domain Bacteria; phylum Bacillota; class Sulfobacillia; order RBS10-35; family JAJYVM01; genus JAJYVM01. Next base: position 368 of record JAJYVM010000454.1, read on the forward strand.
CATGGACCCCTGATTCGATCGATTCACGCTCCCATCCTCCAACAACCGGCAAAATTAGTCAAGTTCGGTCAAGCGGCAGCACCGTCGACATTTGCCGGTGCCTCTTGCCAACGCGACGGGCACCACCTATTATGGTCAAGGAAGGTCAAGGCCACGGGGGGAGGCTCGCACGTTGGGTTCCCAGACCCTGGCAGACCAGATCGAGGCGCACCTGCTGCGGCTGCTGGCGGCCGACGCCTGCGTCGAGCTCCAGCGCACGCACCTCGCGCACATGTTCACCTGCGCGCCCTCGCAGATTAACTACGTGCTCGGCACCCGCTTCACGGCGGCGCGCGGCTACCTGGTGGAGTCGCGCCGCGGCGGCGGCGGCTTCATCCGCCTGGTTCGGGTGCCGGCCGAAGCGGGCACGACGCTGGCGGGCCTGCCGGCCCACATCTCCCAGACGGAAGCGGAGCACATGATCGACCGCCTGGCGGACGAGGGCATCTGCACCCTGAGCGCCGCGGCCGTCATGCGGGCGGCCGTCGACCGCGAGGCGATCGGCCTGCCGCTGCCCCTGCGCGACGAGATCCGCGGGCGTCTGCTGCGCGCCATGATCGAGGCGTGCCTGCGGGCCCGCCGACTGGCGGAGTCGGCCCTGGCGGACGTGGACGCCGACGCGGATATCGACGCCGGCGCGGAAGCGGACGGAGATGCGGCGTCGGGTGCCAGGGGCCGCGTGCAAGCCGAGGGGGAGGGGCGGGCGTGACCTGCGACAACTGCCACCAGCGCCCCGCGAAGTACCATGTCACGCGCGTGGTGAACGGCGAGCGCAGCGAGGAGGACCTCTGCGAGGAGTGCGCCCTGCAGCGTGGCGAGCTGGCCATGCAGCTCCAGCCGTCCGCCGCCATCCACGACCTGCTGGCCGGGCTGCTGGAGGGGGCAAAGCCCTCGCTGCGCCAGCAGGAGCCGCAGCAGCAGTGCCCAGCCTGCGGCCTCGCGCGCGCCGAGTTCGCGCGCACGGGGCTGCTCGGCTGCGAGGCCTGCTACACGACCTTCGCGGAGACGCTGCGGCCCCTCGTGCGTCGCGTGCAGGGCGCCGGCCGCCACCACGGGAAGGTCCCGGCGCAGGCCGCCGCCCACGCGCAGGACGAGGCGGTGGCATCCGAGCGCCTGCCGGGGTCCGCGGCGCCAGGCCGCACCGCCACCACACCCGGTTCGGCCGAGACGGCCACGGCCCGGATGAAGATCGGCGGCCTGCGCGAGCAGATGCAGGCGGCGATCGCCGCGGAGGACTTCGAGCGCGCGGCCGCCCTGCGCGACCGCATCCGCGCCCTGGAGGGAAGGAGCCGCGATGGCCACGCCTGAGCGGGTGGTCCCTGGCTGGATGACGGGCGGCGGCCCGGCCGCCGACATCGCCCTCAGCACCCGGCTGCGTTTGGCGCGTAACCTGGCGGGCGAGCCGTTTCCGCCGCGCCAGGACGGCACCGCGGCCAGCCGCGTGCTGCAGCGCGTGGGCGCCGCCGTGGCCGCCCTGCCCCAGGATCACGGCGCCTACCGCATCGTGCGCATGGCCGACCTGGAGGGGCCCGACCGCCAGACCCTGGTCGAGCAGCACCTGATCAGCCCGCTGCTCGCCCTGCGCGCCACCGGCGCCGTGGCCTTGCGAGCGGACGAGTCCGTCTCGATCATGATCAATGAGGAGGATCACCTGCGCATCCAGGCGCTGCTGCCGGGGCTGCAATGCGCGGAGGCCCTGCGGGTCGCCGACGCCGTGGATGATGCGCTGAACGCGTCCCTGGAGTACGCTTTCAGCGAGGAATGGGGCTACCTTGCGGCCTCGCCCGCCAATGTGGGCACGGGGCTGCGCGCCTCAGTCATGATGCACCTGCCTGGGCTCGTCCTGGCCGGCCAGGCGGCGCCGCTCTTCTCCAACCTCGCCCAGATGGGCGTGGTGGTGCGGGGCCTGCACGGCGAGGGCAGCGCGGCGGTCGGCAACCTGTTTCAGATCAGCAACCAGGTGTCCCTCGGCCTCGCGGAGGAGGAGATCGCGACCAGCCTGCAGGCGATCGGCCGCCAGGTGGTCGACCGGGAGCGGTCCGCGCGGGAGTGGCTGTTCGCCAACCGCCGGACTCAGATCGAGGACCGGGTGGCACGGGCGTACGGGCTCTTGACCAACGCCCGCCTCGTGCCGTCCGCGGAGGCGGCGGCCCTGCTCTCCGATCTGCGCCTGGGCATCGACCTGCACGTGCTGCCGCACCTGGATCCGTCCCTGTTCAACGAGCTTCTGGTGCGGACACGGCCCGCATTTCTGCAGGCCGCCGCAGGCGATCAGGATCACCCGGCCGTCCGCGACGCCCTGCGCGCCACGCTGATCCGTCAGCGTATCGCGCAGGCCGAGCGCCGGTCAGGTAAGGACTGAAGGCGAGAAGGCTTCGGGGCTCTTGGGCTCCGAGCGCGGCTGCGCCACCCGGCGCGCTGCGCGGGAAGTCGTGATTCAAGGCAGCGCCGCAAGGCGCGGCCGTCGCGATCGGCAGAAAGGGGCGTCGGCCCAAAGTGTTTGGACGGTATTCCGAGCGGGCGCAGAGAGTCATCGTCCTCGCGCAGGAGGAGGCGCGCCGGCTCAACTACAACTACGTCGGCACCGAGCACCTGCTGCTCGGGCTCATCCGCGAGGGCAGCGGCATCGCCGCCAAGGCCCTGCAGAACCTCGGCATCGACCTCGACCAGGTCCGGTCCGAGGTGGAGAAGATCATCGGGCGCGGCAACGGGCCGGTCTCGGGCGAGATCGGCTACACCCCGCGCGCCAAGAAGGTCGTCATGGAGCTGGCCATCGACGAGGCGCGCCAGCTCGGCCACTCCTACGTCGGCACCGAGCACATCCTCCTCGGCCTCATCCGCGAGGGCGAGGGCGTGGCGGCGCGCGTCCTGG
>JAJYVM010000455.1 GCA_021792015.1 Bacillota bacterium
GTGGACGTCCACCCGCAGGCCCGTGGCACCCGCAACGGCGGCGCCAAGCTCGGCGTTCAGCTGAGGCGATGTCAGGGGGAAGCCCTTCCACACGCGGCGGGCGGCGATCTTGAAGGAGCGCGCGCCGGAGGAACGCGCAAGGGCGATGGCCGTCCGCTGAATCGCGTCCATGTCGGGAGTCGCGGCGACGGCGCGGATGACGCCCACCAGCCCGAAGACATGGGTCATGGCCTCCGCCGTCACCTGGGCGGAGGCCTCCGGCACCTGCACAACCACCTGACCGCCGCGCAGGGCGGCAGCGGCTCCCTGCGGTAGCCGCTGCCGCACCTGCCGGAGCAGGGCCCGCTCGAAGTCGCCGCGGTTGCCGCCCTTGAGGCCGATCTCGCCGAAGCGGCCCAGGATGGTGGTCACCGGTGAACCAGCGCTCGCAGGGAGGCGACGGCCTCGCGGAAGGCAGCCGCAGCGGCGTCGATCTCGGCCGCGGTCGTCAGCCGGCTGAGACTGAGCCGGAGCGAGCTGCGGACGGCGGCTTCCGGCAGGCCGAGCGCCAGCAGCACGTGGCTCGGCTCGGGCCGGCGGCTGTGGCAGGCGGACCCGGCCGAGCAGGCCACGCCCCGCTCCTCAAGCGCGTGCAGCAGCACTTCGGCCGGAAGCCGCGGAACGCGGACGCTCAGGATGTGGGGCGCCGCCGCCGCGGGCGGGGGCCCGTTCCGGACGGCCACGTCCGCGACCCCTTCCCACAACCGCTCGCGGAGGGCGCACATGCGGGCCGCGGCTTCGGGGTCGGCGGCGCACAGCGCCGCAGCCGCCCCGAAGCCGGCGATGGCGGGCACGTTCTCGGTGCCCGGGCGCAGGCCGCCCTGCTGGTCGCCGCCGAAGAGCAGCGGCACAAGGCGCACGCCCCGCCGCACCCAAAGGGCGCCGACGCCCTTCGGCCCGTGGATCTTGTGCCCGGAGAGGGCGCAGGTGTCGACCCCCCACTCCCGGGGGCGCAGCGGCACCTTGCCCAGGGCCTGGACGGCGTCCACGTGGAAGACCGGCCGCTCGGGCAGGCGGGCCAGGGCGGCGCCGATCTCCGCCAGGGGCTGCACGGTGCCGACCTCGTTGTTCACATGCCCGATGGCGACCAGCACGGTCCCGGCGACGGCGGCGGCCGCAGCCACATCCGCCGGGGCCACCCGGCCGGCAGTGTCCACGGGCAGCCGCACGACCTCGTCGGCGAAGGCCGCGGCGGCCGCCAGCACGGAGCTGTGCTCGATGGCGGTGGTGACGATCCGCCGCCCGGCCCGGCGCCGCGCCGCGACAACGCCCCCGATGGCCAGGTTGTTGCTCTCCGTCCCCCCGGAGGTGAAGAGGATCTCCTCCGCGGCGACGCCCAGAAGGCCGGCCAGGACGTCGCGGGCCTCGGCCGCGACGCGCGAAGCCTCGATGCCCCAGCGATGGGGCGAGGAGGGGTTGCCGAAGCGGCGCAGAAGGGCATCGCTGACGGCGGCGGCCACCTCGGGCACGGCCGGCGTCGTGGCGGCGTTGTCCAGGTAAACGCGGGCGTCCACCGCGGAAAGCCCCTTCCCGCCACCAGCATAGCAAAGGGAGGAAGCCGGGGCCGGCGGCCGCCCTGCCATGTTCCTCCAGGCGGCAGGATTCGACCCACATTCGTCGAACCGCCGCCACCATGTCTGGCGCATATCATCGCGGGGGCGGCGTCAACCCTACAACGCACCATCCGAGAGAGGTCGTGGCCACGTGCCCCGGGATCTGATCTTCGGCAACGGCCAGCTGCTGGTCACCTGCGACCGCACGCTGGCCCTGCGCGACCTCTACTACCCCTACGTCGGGCTCTGGAACCACATCGGCGGCCATCGCTTCCGGGTCGGGCTCTGGGTCGACGGGAGCTTCTCCTGGCTCGGGACGGGCGACTGGCGGGTGAGCCCGCGGTACTGCGAGTCCTCGCTCGTGGGCGACTCCGAGGCCGAGAGCGCGGCGGCCGGGCTGCGGCTGCGCGTCAGCGACGCCGTCCACCACCGGCAGAACATCTTCCTGCGGCGCATCGCGGTCACCAACCTGCTGCCGCGGGCGCGCCAGGTCCGCATCTTCTTCCACCAGGACTTCTCCATCGACGAGAGCGACGTCGGCGACACGGCGGTGTACGACCCGGCCCCGAACGTGCTCTACCACTACAAGCGCGACCGCTACTTCATGGTGGACGGCGGCTCCGCCCAGGGCGGCCTCGCCGAGTTCGCCACGGGCATCAAGCGCTTCGGCGGCGCCGAGGGCACGTGGCGCGACGCCGAGGACGGGCGTCTGGAGGGCAACCCGATCGCCCAGGGCTCGGTGGACAGCTGCGTCGGCATCCGCCTGCACCTGCCGCCGGCGGGGCGCGAGGCGGCGTGGTACTGGGTCGCGGCCGGCCGCACCTACGGGCAGGCCCTGCGCCTCTGCCACATGGTGCGCGCCACCGGGCCGGACGTCATGCTGGGCCAGATCAAGGCCTACTGGCAGCAGTGGGTGCGCAAGGCCCCCCTGCAGGCCGCCGACCTGCCCGAGACCGTCCAGCAGCGCTACGCCCAGAGCCTGCCGGTGCTGCGCGTGCACGTCGACAGGAGCGGCGGCATCACCGCCGCCAACGACTCGGACATCCTGCAGTACAACCGCGACCACTACAGCTACGTCTGGCCGCGCGACGGCGCCCTGACCGCCCTGGCCCTGACGCGGGCCGGCTACCCGGAGCTGGCGGCGCCCTTCTTCGCCTTCTGCGCCCGCGCCCTGACCTCGGGCGGGTTTCTGCTGCAGAAGTACAACCCGGACGGCTCGGCGGGCTCCTGCTGGCACCCCTGGATTCAGGACGGGCAGCGCCAGCTCCCCATCCAGGAGGACCAGACCGCGCTCGTGCTGCACGCCCTCTGGGCCCACTTCCAACAGGCGCGCGACATCGAGCTGGTGCTGTCGCTGGAGTCCAGCCTGATCGCGCCGGCGGCCGAGTTCCTGGCCGGGTACATGTACCCCGAGCTGTCGCTGCCGCGCGAGACCTACGACCTCTGGGAGGAGCGGCGCGGCGTCCACACCTGGACCTGCGCGGCGGTGGCCGCGGGGCTGCAGGCGGCGGGCAACCTCGTCGAGGTGCTGGGGGACGAGGCCCGCGCCCAGCGGTACTGGCAGGCCGCGCGCAAGGTGCGGGCCGGGATCGTGGCCCACCTCTACGACCCCGACGCCGGCCACTTCGTGCGCGGGCTGAGGGTGGCCGCGGACGGCAGCGTGATCCGCGACCCCGTG
>JAJYVM010000456.1 GCA_021792015.1 Bacillota bacterium
CGGGGTGCGGCCTTTGCGCCGGTGGCGCCGGAGTGGGCCGAGGGGCTGCGCGCCTCCTACTACATGGTGGGCGCGCAGCTTGCGCGCTGGGGCCGGGCCGAGGTCGGCCTGCCCGGGGGCGACCGCATCGGGCGGCGGCCGATCGACCTGCACGTCAAGGTGCTGCGGGCCATGGGCGCCGAGGTGGAGCTCGACATCCCCGGGCGGCTGATCCGCGCCCGGCGCACGGGCAGGCTGCGGGGCGCCAGCATCTACCTGGACACGCCCAGCGTGGGCGCGACGGCGCAGGCGATGATCTGCGGCGTGCTGGCGCGTGGGGAGACGCGGATCGAGAACGCGTACGTGGCCGCGTTCATCGTGGACCTGGCCGAGATGCTGAACGCGATGGGGGCGGACGTGCGGGGCGCGGGGACGCGGCTGGTGCGCATCCACGGGGTCCAGGCGCTGCACGGGGCCGAGCACGCGCTGATCGGGGACCAGGCGGAGGCCTTCACCTACCTGGCGGCGGCGGCGGCCAGCGGCGGCGAGGTGAAGGTGGCGGGGATCGAGCCGGGGCAGCTGGGCTCTACGGCCTTCGCCAAGCTGGCGGAGGCGGGGGCGGAGACGGCCTCGGGGCCGGGGTACGTGATGGTGCGGGGGCCGGCGCGGCTGCGGGCGACGGATGTGACGACGGGCCCGCTGCCGGCGTTTTACACCGACTACCAGCCGCCGATGGCGGCGGCGCTGGCGACGGCGGAGGGTGTGAGCCGGATCGCGGAGACGGTGTGGCCGGAGCGGTTCGGGTACGCCGAGGGGCTGGCGGCGATGGGGGCGCAGGTGCGGCGCGGGGTGGGCGCGATCACGATCGGCGGGGTGCGGCGGCTGCGGGGGCAGCGGGTGGTGGCGACGGAGAGCCGGGCGGCGGCTGCTTACGTGGTGGCGGGGCTGTGCGCGGAGGGCAGCACGCACATCGCCGGCGCCGAGCACCTCGAGCGCGTCTACAGCGACCTCGCCGCCAAGCTCAGAAGCCTCGGCGCGCACATCGAGCAACTGAGCGGCCCGACGCGCCCGAGCCACGCGGCACCGCGCCATCCCCACGCACCTGCCATCCCCGCCGTGACGCCGGCCACGTGAGGCAAGGGGGTAATTTGGCGTGTCATACGCTGTCCCGCTGCTCAAGCCGGTGGTGGCCGTCGATGGCGGCGGCGCCCGCGTCCAGGGCGACCTCCGCGCCCCGCTCCGTGCCGCGGCGCAGGCCGTCGCGCTGGCGGAGGATGCCTGGCGCTGGACCGACCTCGATCAGCAGGACGCCGCGTGGGCCTGGCTGCAGGCCTGCCGCAACGGCCGCGACACGGTGCTGCGCTTGGCCCGCTCGGGCCAGCGCATGACGGGCGCGTCAGTGAAGCCGACTCGTCGGGAGGTGTGGTGGATGGTGATGGTTCACGAGGCTGCGGCCGGCCGCCCGGCAGGGCGAACGGAGACGGACCGCCTGGCGGGGCTCGAGCCGCATCTGGTCTCCCTGACCGATCTGCTGATGGAATTCGGGCACCAGATGATCCGGCTGCGCGCCGAAGCGGGCGCGGCCGGTGCGCCGGGCTATGGCGTCATCGCGATCCGGGCCATGATTCGCCTGGGCCTGGTCGGGCCCATGTCCATGGGCGATCTGGCGACGGCCCTGTCCGTCTCGCCCGCGCGAGCGACCCAGATCGTCGACGCCCTTGAGCGGGCCGGCCACATCGAGCGACATCGCTCCGCGAGCGACCGCCGCGTCTGGCAGATCCAGCTGAAGCCGGGGCCCGCCGCGCAGGTGCTGGAGGCTGAGTTCAGCCACCCCATGGCCGCCCTGCGCTGTGCGTGGGCGGATGTGCCGCTGGGCTGCCGCGACGCCGTTCTGGATTTCGTGGCTGCCCTGGTGACCGGGATGCGCACGTCCGAGGACGAGTACCCCAGCGGATCCGAGTAGGCTCGGCGCCAGCGGGCCTGGAGGAGCGCGCCCGCAGAAGCGCGAAGAGCGCCCCAACCCGCCTCCGTGCGGGATGCTGGAGGGGGTGCGCCGGTGGCGCTCACGCGCGAGGACTACGCCAGGGCGGAGCGGTTTCTGCCCTGGAACGTGACCAGGCGGATCTACAACGACCAGGTTGAGCCGCACTGGCTGGCCGGCAGCGAGCGCTTCTGGTATCTCAACCGCGGGCGCGACGGGCGCCAGTTCAAGCTGGTCGACCCGGAGCGGCAGACGGTGGCGCCGGCCTTTGATGCTGTGCGCCTGGCCGCCGGGCTCTCCGTCGCCTCCGGCACGCCCGCGGCGCCCCAACTGCTGCCCGTTGCCGCGCTGGAGCTCGACGGCGGGGACCGGGTTCGCTTCACCGCCGACGGCCAGGCGTGGACCTGCGACCTGGCGACGTACACGTGCGTGAAGGCAGAGCCGCGGGTGGGGCCCCGCGAGGGCGAGGTCGCCTCCCCGGACGGGCGCTGGGCCGCCTTCGTGCGCGACGGCAACGTCTGGGTGCGGCCCATTCACGGCGGCGAGGAGGTCCAGCTGACCGAGGACGGCCAGCCGGACTACGAATACGGCCACCCGCCGGATTCGACGACCACAGCCGTCACCGACCGCCTGTCGGGCAAGCCCCTGCCCGTGCTGGTCGTCTGGTCGCCCGACTCGCGGCGGATCGCCACCCACCATCTCGACCAGCGCCGGGTCCGCCACCTGCACCTTGTCCAAGCGGCTCCTCCCGACGACGGCAGCCGGCCCGTGCTGCACGCCTACCGTGTGCCGCTGGTCGGCGATGACGAGGTGGCGCTCACCGAGACCGTGGTGATCGACGTGGCGGACCGCATGGTGGTGCGGGCGCGCCACGAGCCGCTGCCGATGCTGGTCTTCTCGCCGCCTGAGGTGAGAAACGCGTGGTGGGGCGACGACGGCAGGCGCCTGTACCTGCTGGCGCGGGAGCGCGCCGATCGCGGCGTGCGCCTGCTCGAGGTGGACGCGGCCAGCGGCACGGTGCGCACGCTCGTCGAGGAGCGCGGTGGCACGTATGTCGAGACCAACCTTGCCGCCCGGGCGCGTCCCAACGTGCGGGTGCTGCCCGGGGGTCGCGAGGTCATCTGGTTCTCGGAGCGGGACGGCTGGGCGCACCTGTACCTGTACGACGCCGACACGGGCGCCTGCAAGCGCCAGCTCACCTCCGGGGCCTTCGCCGTGCGCGACATCGTCCACGTCGATGCGGAGGCGCGGCGGCTGTACTTCACGGCCGGTGGCCGCGAGCCGGGGCGGGAGCCGTACTACCGCCACC
>JAJYVM010000017.1 GCA_021792015.1 Bacillota bacterium
GACCTGCCGCCCCTGTCCGGCCGGGCCGCCCGCACGCGGCTGCCGGCGCGGCTCGGGCCCGCCGATGGCACGCCCGCCGCCGCCTTCCTCGGCTGCATCCAGGACGCGTTCTTTCCCGAGGACGACCTCGCCATGGCGCGGGTGCTGGCCGCCACGGGCCACGCCGTCGCCGTGCCGCGCGGCCAGGTCTGCTGCGGCGCGCTGCACGTCCACGCCGGGGACGAGGAGGGCGCGCGCGGGCTGGCGCGCCAGAACATCGCCGCCTTTGCGGGCACCGAGGGCCCGATCGCCGTGAACGCCGCCGGCTGCGGCGCCGCGCTCAAGGACTACGGCCACCTGCTGCCGGATGAGCCGGCGGCGACGGCCTTCGCGGCCCGGGTGCGCGACTTCTCCGAGCTGGCGGCCGAGCTGCCGCCGCCGGCGCATGCGGTGCCGGCCCGCGCTACATACCATGACGCCTGCCACCTGGCGCACGCGCAGCGGGTGCGGGCCCAGCCGCGCCAGGCCCTGCGCGGCGTTCCCGGGCTGCAGCTGGTGGAGCTGCCCGAGTCCGATGCGTGCTGTGGCAGCGCCGGGGTGTATAGCTTCACGCAGTTCGACATGTCGATGGCGATCCTCGACCGCAAGATGGCCAACGTGGCCGCCACGGGGGCGGACACCGTGATCACCTGCAACCCCGGCTGCGCGCTGCAGCTGCGGCTGGGGGCGCTGCGCGCGGGCCTGGACCTGCGGGTGCGGAGCCTTTGCGACGTGCTGGCGCAGGCGTACGGGGTCGCCGAGGGCGACCAGCCCGGTCCCGCTCCGACGGGAGGACAGCCACGATGATCGCGGGTGCCGGGCATGAAGGCCACGGGGCGATGACTCGCGCGGAGCATGCGGCTCGCCGGCGGCAGGCGCCAGGCGCTTTTCACGCCCCCCGGGCCCGCCGCCCATGAGCACGCAGGCACTCCTCGCGGAGCTGGCCGCCATCGCCGGTGAGCGCTACGTCCTGCGCGAGCGGTCCGAGCGCCTCACCTACGAGAGCGACGGCAACCCGCTCCTTGTCGGCGCGCCGCTCTGCACGGTCCTGCCGGCCGGCCGGGAGCAGGCCATCGCCGCCGTGCAGGCGTGCGTGCGCCACGGGGTGGCCTTCATCCCCCGCGGCGCCGGCACGGGCCTCTCGGGCGGCGCCACCCCGACCGGCGGCGAGGTCGTGATCGGCATGGCCCGCTGCCGCCGCATCCTGGCCGTGGACCCGGTCGGCTGCCGGGCCGTGGTCGAGCCGGGCGTCGTGAACGCGGACCTCTCGCGCCACGTCGCGCCCCTCGGGCTCTACTACGCCCCCGACCCATCCTCGCAGTTCGCCTGCACCATCGGCGGCAATGTGGCCGAGAACTCCGGCGGCGCCCACTGCCTGAAGTACGGCGTGACGACGAACCACGTGCTGGGCCTGGAGGTCGTCCTGGCGGACGGCCGCGTGGTCGAGTTGGGCGGTGCCGTGTGGGATGCCTCGCCGGGGTACGACCTCACCGGGCTGCTGGTCGGCTCCGAGGGCACGATGGGCCTGGTCAGCCGCGCCACGGTGCGCCTGCTGCCGCAGCCGCAGGGCATCCGGACCGTTCTGGCCCTGTTCGACGATGTGGCGGGGGCATCGGCCGCCGTGTCGTCGGTGATCGCGGCCGGCCTGCTGCCGGCCGCGCTCGAGATGATGGACCGCTGGGCGATCAGGGCCGTGGAGCGGGGTACCTACCGCGTCGGCTTCCCGGAGGACCTGGCGGCGAGCCTGCTCATCGAGGTGGACGGCCCGGCGGCCGGCCTGGACGAGGAGGCCGAGGCCATCCTGACCATCTGCCGCCAATCCGGCGTCCGCGAGGTGCGCACGCCGTCCTCGCCCGCCGAGCGTACCCTCTGGTGGAACAACCGCAAGACGGCCTTCGGCGCCATGGGCAAGCTGGCGCCGTCGTACTACGTGCAGGACGGGGTGATCCCGCGCTCGCGCCTGACGTCGGTCCTCGCCGAGGTCGGCCGCATCGCCGACGAGTTCGGCCTGCTGGTGGCCAACGTGTTCCACGCCGGCGACGGCAACCTCCACCCGCTGCTGGCCTATGACGACCGCCACCCCGGCGAGGCCGAGCGGGTGATGGCGGCCGGGTCCGAGATGCTGCGCGCCTGCGTGGCAGCCGGCGGCACCATCAGCGGCGAGCACGGCATCGGCCTCGAGAAGCGGGACGACATGCGGGCCCTGTTCAGCGACGCCGACCTCGCCATGATGCAGGCCGCCCACGATGCCCTGGACCCGCGGGACCTGGCCACGCCGGGCAAGGTGCTGCCGCTGCCCGGCCGGTGCGTCGAGGTGCGGCGCGCCGCCTGGGATCCGCGCGCCACGCTGGGCGAGGGGGCCGTCGCGGACCGCTCCCCGTGAGCACGCCGGAGGCCCTGCAGGGCTCCCTGGACCACATCGTCTTCGCCAACGAGGGCACGGGGTGGACGGTGGCGCGGCTGCGCGTCCGGGGCCGGCGCGAGCCCGTCACCGTCGTCGGCCACCTGGCCGGCGCCCAGCCGGGCGAGGAGCTGCGCATCACCGGGCACTGGACGGTGGATCCCAAGTACGGCGAGCAGTTCCGGGCCGAAGGCTTCACGCAACTGCTGCCGTCCACAGCCGCCGGCATCGAGAAATACCTCGGCTCGGGCCTTGTGCGCGGCCTCGGGCCGAAGATGGCCGCCCGCCTGGTGGCGCGCTTCGGTCTGGAGACGCTGGACGTCGTGGAGCGCGCCCCCGAGCGCCTGCAGGAGGTCGAGGGCATCGGCCCCGTGCGCGGCGCCCGCATCCAGGCCGCCTGGGCCGAGCAGAAGTCCATCCGCGACGTGATGATCTTCCTGCAGGGCCACGGCATCTCCCCGGCCTTCGCCATCCGCATCTACCGCCGCTACGGCCCGCTGGCCGTGGCGACGGTGCGCGGAAACCCCTTCCGCCTGGCCGAGGAGGTCACCGGCATCGGCTTCCGCACGGCCGACCGCATCGCCGCCAACCTGGGCATGGACCCCGCGGCCCCCGCCCGGATCCGCGCCGCCCTCGTCTACAGCCTGAATCGGCTGGCGGACGAGGGCCACGTGTGGGCGGCCCGCGAGGCGCTGGTGGCGGCGGCGGCGGAGGTGCTGGGCGGGGAGATGCCGGTGGCGGCCGAGCTGGACGGCCTGGTGGCGGAGGGCAGGCTGGCCGTGGACGGCGCCCGGGTGGCCCTGCCGGCCCTGGATGCCGCCGAGCGCGGCGTCGTGTCGGGCCTGCTGCGGCTGATGCGCACGCCCGCCCGGCCGCTCAGCGTGGACCTGGAGGCGGCCCTGGCCTGGTACCAGCAGCTCGGCGGGATCGAGCTGGCGCCGCTGCAGCGGCAGGCCATCGGCGCCTCGCTCGACGCCAAGGTCCTGATCGTCACGGGCGGCCCCGGCACCGGCAAGACGACCCTGGTGCGCGGCATCGTGGAGATCCACCGGCGCAAGGGCCGCCGGATCGAGCTCTGCGCCCCGACCGGCCGGGCGGCGCAGCGGCTGGGGGAGTCGGCCGGCCAGCCGGCCCGCACCATCCACCGCCTGCTGGGGTTCGACCCCGGTCGCGGCGCCTTTCAGCACGACGAGCAGAACCCGCTGGATGCCGACCTGGTGATCGCCGACGAGTCCTCGATGATCGACACCGTGCTGATGAACAGCCTGCTGAAGGCCGTCCCGTCGGCGGCGCAGCTGATCCTCGTCGGCGACGCGGACCAGCTGCCCTCGGTGGGGCCGGGCAACGTGCTCGGCGATCTGATCGCCTCGGGCGCGGTCCGGGTGATCCGGCTGACGGAGATCTTCCGCCAGGCCGGCGAGAGCCGCATCGTGGTGAACGCCCACCGGATCGACGCGGGGGAGTTCCCCCTGCTGGAGGGCGGGCGCGACGACTTCTTCTGGGTCCGGCGCGAGGAACCGGAGGCCATCCTGGCCATGGTCAAGCGCCTGGTCGCCAGCGACATCCCGCGGCGGTTTCACCTGGACCCCGTGGCCGACGTGCAGGTGCTGACCCCCATGCGCCGGGGGCTCCTGGGCGCCGACAGCCTGAACCAGGAGCTGCAGGGGCTGCTGAATCCCGGCGGCGCGCGCGGGCCGCGCGGGTTGCGCGTGGGCGACAAGGTCATGCAGGTCGAGAACGACTACGGCCGCGACGTCTTCAACGGCGACCTCGGCCGGATCGCGGCCCTGGACGAGGACGAGGGGAGCCTCGCGGTGCGCTTCGGCGAGCGCGAGGTCGGCTACGACCTGCGCGACCTGGACGAGCTCGCCCTGGCGTACGCCTGCTCGGTGCACAAGGCCCAGGGCAGCGAATACCCGGCCGTCGTCATCCCGCTGCACACCCAGCACTACATGCTGCTGCAGCGGCGGCTGCTCTACACGGCGGTGACGCGGGGCAGGCGGCTGGTGGTGCTGGTGGGCAGCCGGCGCGCGCTGGCCATCGCCCTGCGGAACCGGACGGCGGCGCCGCGCGGGACGGCCCTGGCTGAACGGCTGCGGGTGGCGGCGGCGGGGGCCCAGGTCACCTGATCGCTACAGCGGCGGTCGCCGCAGGAACACGGTGCGGTCGCGCCAGGGTGTCTGTCCCGCTTGGTCGTGAAGGGCCTTCAGCGCCCGGACCAACCCGCCGATGTCCCCCGGGCGGATCGTGCGATGATCGACGAACACCACGCCGGCGTGACTGCGCCCGGTTTCCCCCCACAGCTTGAGGATGGTTGGGATCGTACGCTGATCGTATGTCACAAGGGGAAGCCCGTCCGCCTCAGCTTGGGAGAGGATCGTCTCGTCCGCCGCTTCGAGGAAGCGCCCGTGCCGCCAGTCGCGCAGCGTGAGCGCCCCGACGTTCAGCTTGCGGAGTCCCTCGGCGACCGCGGGCGCGACATGCTCGTCGAGGAGGAACGTCATCGGTCGTCTCGGTCGTGAATCGTGACTGTCTCCAAGCCCGGCAGCGCGGCCCGGATCGCTTCCGGCCCGCGATCGTTATCCGCGACCGCCGCCTCGATTTCGTCCGGATACGCGGCCGCATACTGGAGTGCCGCCCGCACCTTGACGACCGGCCAGTCGAGGTATCCGGCCAGCCGTCCTGGCTCATCCCCAAGAGAGCGCGCCAAGAAAGCGATTTCCCAAACGGCGAGGGTCGTCCCTATGATGTAGGCCTGGCGGCCGACGGGCGAGTCTCGGAACTGGATGAAGCCGAATTCGGCCGCGCGCAGCGATTCTTCGAGCAACAGCGCCGATGCTTCACTCGGGCTGCGGCCGAGGCGCCGCGCCATGCGTTGCAGCCGCTCCCACTGATCGGGTCGAAGACGCATGCTGACGACCTTCGACACGGCCCCGCCCCCCCGCGGTGAGTTGCGTGCGATGCTAGTGTAAGCGGAAGTCGCGAGTCGTTCCACTCCGTGGTGCGGGGAGGATTGCCGCGTCACACTCCGCAGGCGACCGGCCACGTGCCGGCGCTCTTGTTGCCGACTATCTTTCACCGGGCGGCTCGATCGCGAAGGCTCCGCACAAACGCCGCCGTTCCTTCGACGGCGACGGGAAACTCCGGGTGCTGTTGGCCGTGCCCAGTGCGCGCCGACCTGCTCAGCGCGTCGACTTCGTCAGCGCGGGTGAGCCCCCGGCGGGCGGCCGCCACGGTGAAGGCGCCCGGCCTGCGGGACCCCACAGGCGGGGAACCGCCGCCAAGACATCGGCGGGAACGCGGACCCGGGCCACGTCTGTTCCCGCCATCAAGCCGCCTCCTCGCCCACGGGGGTGTATACCGGCCATGATCCCGCTGTTCCCGCTGTTCGGGGCCCTGCTCGGCCGCCTCGGGCCGGCTGCCTACCTGCTGCTGATGCCGCCGTGGCTCGGCCTGGCGGTCGGATCGCGGTGGGTGAGCGCATGATGAACCGGTGCGGCAGCCCGCGGACCGGGGAGACCCGGCGGCGCGACGGCGCCGCCGGCACGACATCGCCTGTTCCGCACGCGCGGCGGCTTAACAAGGTATGGTCTGCAGGGAGGCGCCTGATCCGCGTTGGGACCGCTCGCCGCAGGCTGGGCGATCAGCGCAGTGGCCGGCTTCATCCAGGGGCTTGCGGGCTTCGGCTTCGGGCTGGCCTTTGGTCCGGCCATGCTGTGGGTCGCGGCGCCCCGGCTCGTGGTCGTGGCCACCTTTGTGCTCGGCATCCCCATCAACCTGGGGGTCGCCCTGCATGCGCGCCACGCCTGGTCGCGGGTGCTGGCACCGATCGTGATCGCCGGCGGGCTGGCGGGTGTCCCCATCGGCACCTGGCTGCTGGCGCACCTGCCGGTCCAGGATCTGCGGGATGCCATCCCCGCCCTGGCCCTCGTTGGGGCCGTCGGCTGGCTGGTCGCCCGGCCGCGGCCCGTCTCGCCGCGAGCGGAGGTCTGGCTGACGGGCCCGGTGGCGCTGGGCTCAGGTGTCGTCAACGGCGTCACGGGCATGGGCGGCCCCATCCTCGCGCTGCTGGCGGCCACCCAGCGCTGGGACAAGGGCATGGCCCGCGCCCTGCTGGCCACCTTCAGCCTGACGACCTTCGCCCTGGGCCTCGCCGCCGTGGTGGTGGCGCATGTGGCGCCCGGCGCCACCTTTCTGACGGCCGCGGCGTGGCTGCCGACGGCGATCGGCGGCTCCTGGCTGGGCACGCGGGTCAGCGCCCGGATCCACACGGCGCGGTTCCCGGTGCTGCTGGTCGCCGTGGTGGCCTTCTGCGCGGTGGCCGCACTCTTCTCGCTCTACGCGTCGGCGGCGCGGCTGCAGTAGACACGACCACCGGCAGCGGCCGGGCTCACGCGAGCCCTACGGCGACCTGCGCCAGCCCGGCATGCGCATGGCCGCCGCGAACAGCCATCCCGCCGGTCCCGCCGCCCGCATCAGCGAGCGCGTCCGCGCACCCAGGCCCTGCGCCGCCACCTTGCGGTCCACCAGGTAGATCGCCGGCAGGCCCGCCACAACCAGGCGGTTGAAGCCCCCGTCCTCCAACCCGGCCACCGCCGCCCGCGCGCCCTGCTGCACGGCCCGCAGGCGCGCGCCGGCCTCGTCCAGCGAGGGGTAGCAGGCGACGAAGTTGAAGTCGCCGCCCGCGCGGTCCTCCGCCAGGTCGATCAGGTAGTCGAGGAGGATGTGCAGGCCGCACGGCCAGGGGAAGTAGGCCGCCGCCACGGCCCCCGCCTCCTCCGCCCCGCAGCCCCGGCTGGCGGCCGCCATCAGGGCGAAGATGGCGAGCGTCGAGCCGCAGGCCGCCGCCGCCTCGTACCAGCGCAGCCCCGGCGCCGGCAGCCCCTCCGCCCACGCGCGCAGGCGGCCCTCGCGCACGGCCGGCTCCAGGTGCTTCAGCGACTGCAGGCTGGCGTAGTAACCGGCAAGGCGCCGCGCCGGCTCGGCCACGGCGGGGTAGGCGGGCAGCCGCCCAAGGGCCTCCCGGCAGCAGGCGACGAGGGCATCGAGATAGCCGCCGTCGTCGCCGTTGGGATGGTGCGTATAATACGCGCCGGCTGCCGCCGGCCAATCCGGCGCGACAGCGTCCGTGAACGCGACGTGCATCTGGCGCAGGTCGACCTCGCCGCCGGCGGGGCTCCTGTCGCTCAGGTTGTCGAGGTAGTCGCTGATCGTCTGCAGGGCGACGATGGCCCGCAGCACGTCCCCGGCGCGGTCGGGCGCGGCGACCGCCGTGAAGACGCTGCCGCCCTCGCAGTGGAAGCGCTTGGCGCGCAGGCTGGCCAGCGCCTGGCGCCGCAGCTCGGGGTCGGGGATCGCGCCGGCGCGCGCCGTCCAGACGGCCAGCTCGGCATCGACGCCGGCCAGCACGGGTCGCATGGCGCCGAGCAGGCGCGCGGCCGTCCAGCGGACAGTCCTGTCAGGCACGAGCGGGGCGGCGCCACCTGGGTGTCCGCATGCGTGCAGCATACCGCGGGCGCGGGCGCGGCCCAAGGACGGGGCCCGGGGACGGCCCGCGAAAGGTGGGCCCCGCCGCGGCCAGGAAGCGGGAGGGCGGCGGTACGGCCCCGTGCGGGCGGCGGGCCCCGGCCGCCGGAGGGCCATCCCCTTCGCGGGCCGGGATCTGGCGGGCACAGGCGCGGCGCAAGCTCATGGCCGGCGGCGGGCCACGCAGGGCCTGGCCCCACCGCAGTTTGGAGCCTGGCCGCACGTCCCGCGCGTCAGCGCGCAAGCTCCTCCAGCAGCGCCCGAAACCCCTGCACGCCCCGCTCCAGGCTCCGCACGCGGATGAACTCGTCCGGGGCGTGGGCGTTCTCATCCGGCAGCGAGAACCCGAACGGCACGGTCCAGATGCCCAACTCCTCGCGCAGGATGCTGAGGGCGGGCACGGTGCTGCCCATGCGCGTGCGGTCGGGCTGGCGCCCGTACACCCTGGCCAGTGCCCGCTCGGCCGCCGCGAGCGCCGGGTGGTCGGCCGGCACGAGGTAGGGCCGCCCCGCCCGCTGCCCGCTGGCGTTGACGGTGACCTCGACCTCCGCCGGGGCGTGGGCCAGGATGTGGGCGCGCAGCAGGCTCGCGATCCTGGCGGGCTCCTGGTCCGGCACCAGCCGGCAGGTGATCTTGGCGTGCGCCGCGCCGGGGACGATGGTCCGGTTGCCCGGCCCCTGGTAGCCGGCGGTGATGCCGCTGACGTCCAGCGTGGGCCGGATCCAGTTGCGCTCGCGCGGCGTGAAGCCGGGCTCGCCGTGGAGGGCCCTGGCGCCGACGGCCCGGCGCAGGTCCTCGCTGTCGTCGGGGAGGGCGGCCATCGCCGCCCTCTCATGCGCGCTCACCGGTCGCACATCGTCGTAGAAGCCCTCGACCAGGATCCGGCCCTCCGGACCGACCAGCCCGGCCAGGATGCGGGCCAGGGCCAACGCCGCGTTCGGCAGCAGCCCGCCCATGCGTCCCGAGTGCACATCGGAGGCGGCGCTGCGCACATGGACCTCAGCGCCGGCGCTGCCGCGCAGGCCGACCAGCAGACCCGGCCGGTCCTCCCCGAGCTGGAGGGCGTCGGCGCTGATGGCGTGCTCGCAGGCCAGCAGGTCGCGATGGGCGGCCAGCAAGCCCGGCAGCGACCGGCTGCCGACCTCCTCCTCGCCCTCGTAGAGGAAACGCACGTTGACGGGCAGGGCGCCGCCGGCCTCCCGCAGCGACTGGCAGGCGCCGAGCGGCAGCAGCAGGTTGGCCTTCATGTCGCTGGCGCCGCGGCCATAGAGGCGGCCGTCGCGCACCTCGGGGGCAAAGGGCGGGCTGCTCCAGCCCGCCAGGGGCTCGGGCGGCTGGATGTCATAGTGGGCATAGATCAGGACGGTGGGGCGGCCGGCCGCGTGCAACCAGTCGCCGTACACGGCGGGGTGACCGGACGTGGGCATGACGGCGACGTGCTCAAGGCCGGCGCCGCGCATCCGGCCGGCGATCCAGTCGGCGGCGGCCGCGACGTCGGCGGCGTGGGCCGGGTCGCGCGAGATGCTGGGGATGCGGATCAGCGCCTTCAGATCCTCCACCAGGTCGGTCACGGGTCTCACCTCGCTGAATGGGGTTCGCGGCCCGCGGAGCGGGGTCCTCGGTGCGGGGGGTTGGTTGGGCGCGGGCCCGAGTCCGGCTGCATCCCGCACGCAGGGCAGGGGACGGCGGGCGGCGAAGCGGGGTACACGGTCGGAGGGCGGGGTGGCCTTGCGCGTCGGCTTGGTTGCCAACCTGAATAAGCCCGAAGCCCCCGGTGTCGCGGCGAGCCTGACCGACTGGCTCGGCCGCGCGGGGGCCGAGCTCGTGCTGCCGCCGGACGTGGCGCGCGCGACCGGGTGGCGGGGCGCTGTCGCCAGCCTGGCGGACATGGCCGCCGGCGTGGCCTTCATCATCGTGCTGGGCGGCGACGGCACCCTGCTGAGCGTGGCGCGCGGGGCGCTGCCGTCATCGCCCCCCCTGCTCGGCGTCAACCTTGGCCACGTTGGCTTTCTCACCGAGATCGAGCTGGACGACCTCTACCAGGACATGCCCCTGTTCCTGGCGGGCCGCGGCGTGGTGGACGAGCGCGCCCTGCTGGAGGGCCGTGTGCTGCCGCGGGAGGGCGGGGAGCCCATCGCCAGCCTGCTGGCGCTCAACGACGTGGTGCTGGCCAAGGGGCCCTTCGCGCGCCTGCTGCGCCTCCGCATCCGCGTGGGCACCGCGCTGCTGACCAGCTACCGCGGCGACGGCGTCATCCTGGCCACGGCCACGGGCTCCACGGCGTACTCGCTGTCCGCCGGCGGCCCGGTGCTCCACCCGGCCGTACCGGGGGTGATCGTGACCCCCATCTGCCCCCACACGCTGGATCAGCGGCCGACGGTCGTGGCCGCCAGCGAGACCGTGGAGGTCGAGGTGGAGGCCGAGCACCGCGACATCATGCTCACGATGGACGGCCAGGAGGGCTGGGCGTTCACGCCCGGCGACCGCATGCAGGTTCGCCTCGGCCCCGCCGTGGCACGCCTGCTGCGCCGGCCCGGCTGGAGCTTTTACGAGGTGCTGCGCAAGAAGATCGCCGAGGGCGACCGCGGCGACGCCAATTGATGGTGGGCAGCCTGGGGGCCGATGGCGTCCGGTCGCGGACCGGATCGGGACCAGCGCCCGCCCGGGGCGGCGGGACGCGGCCGGCTGACGGCGTGCGCGCCGGGGCCGGCGTCCGGGGGGCAAGCCAGGGGGAGGGCGGCTCCATGAAGGCCAGGCGCCAGACGCGCATCCTGGACATCGTGCGCCAGGGCATCGTGGAGACGCAGGACGACCTGGCCCGCCGCCTGGAGGAGGAGGGCTTCCCCGTCACCCAGGCCACCGTCTCCCGCGACATCAAGGAGCTGCGCCTGGTCAAGGTGCCGATGGGCGACGGCCGCTACCGCTACGCCCCCTCGGGCGAGCCCGCGGTCGGCGTGGCCCGCGAGCGCATGCTGCGCCTGCTGCGCGAGTATGTCACGGGCTTCGACTCCAGTGAGAACATCGTGGTGCTGTCGACGCTGCCCGGGATGGCGGATCCGGTCGCCGAGGCGATCGACAACCTGCAGCTCCCCGAGGTGATCGGCACCCTGGCCGGCGAGCGCGTCGTCTTTGCCGTGGTGAAGCCCAGGCGCGCGGTGGCGGGCTTTCTCACCCGCCTGCGCGACATCCTGGGCCAGGCGTAGGCATCATGCCGCTCCCGCGACCATCCGTGGGCTCCGGGAGCGCCCCAGCGGGTGGAGCCGGTGATGGCGGCGCCATGCTGCTGGCGCTGGGCGTCCGCGACCTCGCCCTGATCGACCGCCTGGAGGTGCCGTTCGGCCCCGGCCTGAACGTGCTCACCGGCGAGACGGGCGCCGGCAAGTCGCTGCTGCTGGATGCCCTCACCCTCGCCCTGGGCGCGCGTGCGCACGCGGAACTGGTCCGCGAAGGCGCCGCGGCCGCGGCGGTCGACGCCCTCTTCTCCGCCCCCGCCGCAAGCCCCGCCTGCGCCGCCGCGGAGGCCGCCGGCGCGCCGCCCGCCGAGGACGGCACCCTCCTGCTGCAGCGCGAGGTGAGCCGGGACGGCCGCAGCATCAGCCGGTTGAACGGCCGCATGTGCACGGCCGGCCAGCTGCGCGCCGTCGGGGAGGCGCTGGTGGACGTGCACGGCCAGGGCGACCAGCAGCGGCTGCTGCTGCCCGCGAGCCAGGCCGAGCTCCTCGACCTGTACGCCGGCGAAGAGGCCATTGCCCTGCTGCGCGAGGTGGCGGAGGGCCGTGCCCGCCTGCAGGCCATCGACGCCGAGCTGGCGCGCCTCTTCGGCGACCCGCGCGAGCGGGAGCGCCAGCGCGACCTGCTGGCCTTTGCCCGCGACGAGATCGACGCCGCCGGCCTGAAGCCGGGGGAGGACGAGGAGCTGGCGGCCCGCCGCACCCTGCTGCAGCATGCCGAGCGCCTGCACCTGGCCGCGGCCTCGGCCTACGAGGAGCTGTACGCCCGCGACGGCGCCGTCGCCGACCGCCTGGGCCGCATCGTGCGCGAGCTGGACGAGCTGAGCGCCGCCGACCCTCGCCTCGCCGCCCTGACGGAGCCCCTGGGAAGCGCGCTGGTCGAGGTCGAGGAGACCGCCCGCGCCCTGCGCCGCTACCGTGACGAGCTGTCGTTCGAGCCGGGCGAGCTCGAGCACGTGCAGGAGCGCTGGGACCTGCTGCAGCGCCTGCGCCGCAAGTACGGCGACACGGTGGCGGAGATCCTGGCCCACCGCGAGCGCGCCGCCGCGGAGCTGGCGGGCTGGGAGGAGGCCGAGGCGGCCGTCGCGCGCCTGGCCGGCGCTCGCGCCGAGGTCGCCGCCGGCCTGCGCGAGGTGTGCGCGAGCCTTTCCGCGTTGCGGGCGGCCTGCGCCGCCCGCCTTGAATCGGCCGTCGGCAGCGAGCTGGCGGCCTTGGGCATGGCGGGCGCCCGCCTGGGTATAAGGGTCGTGCCCGAGGACGAGATCGGCCCGCGCGGCGCCGACCGGGTCGAGCTCCTCTGGAGCGCCAACACCGGCGAGCCGGAGCGGCTGCTGCAGCGGGCCGCCTCCGGCGGCGAGCTCTCGCGCGCCATGCTGGCCCTCAAGGTGGTGCTGACCGCAGCCGACCCGGTCCCGGTCCTTGTCTTCGACGAGGTGGACGCGGGCATCGGCGGGCGCGCGGCCCAGGCCGTGGCCGAGCGGCTCGCCACGCTGGCCGCGGACCACCAGGTGTTCTGCGTCACGCATCTCGCCACCATCGCCGCCCTCGCCGACGTGCACCTGGCCGTGCGCAAGCGGGAGCGGGGCGGGCGCACCCTGGTGGAGGTCGAGCGCCTGGATGGCGCGGACCGCCGCGACGAGATCGCTCGCATGCTGTCCGGCGGCGGCGCGGCCGCCCGCCAGCACGCCGAGGAGCTGCTGAGCCGCCGGCGGCGGGGTGGCTCGGATTGACGCCGGTCCCCACGGCACCGCCCATCGCCCGTCCGCTCGCCGCGACGCGCGGCGGATCGCGGTGGTGCCAGGCGGGCCGGTGGCCGAGGCGGGGACGCACGCTGAGCTGCTGGCGCGCGGCGGGGCACACGCCGGGCTCCCTTTCCACGCCATCGTGGGCTGAGGGCCCTCTGGCGCTGCGGCGGGGCATCCTAGCCCGCAGGGGGCGCCACCGTAGCCAACAAGCTGCAGCGTGCGGCCGGAGCGCTCTGCGCGCTGATGCTCCTCGCCGTCGCCGTTTCGCCGCCCGCGCGGGCGGTGCTCGGGTTGCCCCGGGTCCTCTGGGTGTCGGTCGGCGCGCGCCAGACCCTGGCCGGCGACCTGCCCGGCTACCTGACGGTCGCGGCCAATGTACCGGAGGAGCGCAGCGGCGGCCGGGTCGTGGTGCACCCGACGGCGCCCGGCCGCTACCTCGCCACGGTGCTGGCATTCGGCTTTCTGCCCGTGCGCCAGGTCGCCGTGGAGGCCGTTCCCCCCGTCGACGTCGTGCCGGCCGGGCAGTCGATCGGCGTGCTGATGGACACCTCGGGCGTGCTGGTGGTCGGCGATGCCGCCACGCCCACGGCCGCGGCGAAGGCGGGCCTCCGGGCGGGGGACCTGATCACCGCCGTCGACGGCCAGCCCGTGCAGAGCAAGGAGCAGCTGGCGGCCCTGATCCAGGCTGCCGGCCGCGCGCACCGGCCGGTGCGCCTGCAGGTGCGCCGCGGCAGCGGCGCCGCGACCATCTCGGTGATGCCCGTCCGCGACCAGCGCACTGGCCAGTACCTGATCGGCGCGTGGGTGCGCGACGGCATCTCCGGCATCGGCACCCTGACCTTCTTCGACCCGGCCCGCCACATCTTCGGCGCCCTCGGCCACATCGTGGCGGACGAGGCCACCGGCCAGCCCTATCCCGCGGTGACGGGCCGCATCGTGCCGGCGCTCGTCTCCGGGCTCTCGCCCGGCCGGCAGGGCGACCCCGGGGAGAAGATCGGCCTCTTCAACCCCCAGGCCGGCGCCTGGGGCACGATCTCGGCGAACACCAGCATCGGCGTCTTCGGGCGGCTGCTGCAGACACCTGTCGGCGGGCTCAGCCTGCACGCGGTGCCCGTCGCGCTGGAGGACCAGATTCGCCCCGGTCCGGCCGAGATGCTGACGGTGATCGCCGGCACACGCGTGCAGCGTTTCTCGATCGACATCCTGCGGGTGGTGCCCCAGGGCCGGCCGGAGAGCAAGGGCCTCGTGCTGCAGGTGACGGACCCGCGCCTGCTGGCCACCACGGGCGGCATCGTCCAGGGCATGAGCGGCAGCCCCATCCTGCAGGACGGGCGGCTGGTGGGCGCCGTGACGCACGTCTTCGTCAACGACCCGGCCCGCGGCTACGGTGTGCTGGCCATCTGGATGGCCGAGGCGGCCGGTCTCACCGGACCTGGCTAGTGCCGTCGATTCCCTGGCTGCACCGCGAAAAAGCCCGACAGGTCGGCATTTTATCCACAGGCCGCCGGGGAGGACATGATTCCGGGTGGGTGGAATAGGACGCCACACCGAACCGATGCCAGGAGGTGGTCCCCCCCGATGGCCGTGTCCGTCCAAGCCGTGGCACCCATCCGAGTTCTCGTCGCGGACGACAACCGCGAGTTCTGCGAACTGCTTGGCCAGTACATCAGCAACCAGGCCGACTTCCGCCTGGTCGGCACCGCCAGCAACGGGCGGCAGGTCATGGAGATGCTGCAGAGCGAGGTTCCCGACGTGATCATCCTTGACATCATCATGCCGCACCTCGACGGCCTGGGCGTCCTGGAGCAGATCAACGCCCTCGGCCTCGAGCACCGTCCCAAGATCATCATGCTGACGGCGTTCGGCCAGGAGAGCATCGCCCAGCGCGTCGTCGACCTCGGCGCGGACTACTACATCCTGAAGCCGTTCGACCTCAACGTCCTCGCCAAGCGCATCCGCCAGATCGTGAAGGTCGGCGGCGGCCGGGTGGCGGTGCAGGAGGGCAGGAGCCTCGACATCGAGGTCACCGGCGTGCTGCACGAGATCGGCATCCCTGCCCACATCAAGGGCTATCTCTACCTGCGCGAGGCCATCATCCTGGTCGTGCAGCGCGTCGAGCTGCTGGGCGGCGTGACCAAGGAGCTCTACCCGTCCATCGCCAAGAAGTTCGCCACCACCCCCAGCCGGGTCGAGCGGGCGATCCGCCACGCGATCGAGGTGGCATGGAGCCGCGGCAACGTCGATCTGATCCACAAGCTGTTCGGCCACACGGTGAACTCGGACCGCGGCAAGCCGACCAACTCGGAGTTCATCGCCATGGTGGCCGACAAGCTGCGGATGGAGCTCCGCCTCTGAGCCGGGCGGGCGGCGGCTGAACCCCTGACCACTGCGGCGGCCGGGCGGGCATGCCGATGCGCAAGGCGCATGCACGTCCGGGTCGCCCCTCCCGCATCAAGCCCTCCGGCAGCCCCTCCAGCCGGCGTGAAGACCGCGCGGTCCGCCGTCCCGAATACGGTCGCCCTCAGTGCGCGCTCCTCGGTCACTGGGGGGCCCGCGCCGTGGTGAGGGCCGCCCCGCGGTGCACCCGCCCCCGGCGCGGGCACCCGGGTTCTGCCGGCGCGGTGCCGCTGGGCAGATCGCGCCGGCGAGCCGACGGCCGGGCCCATCTTTCGGCGGGGCCGGCCGCGGGCGGGTGGCTCCCCGGTCCCGGCCGGCGGGCGATCCCGGGCGGCGCTGCCGCTTGGCACAGGCATGGAGCGCCGGACCCGCGTCGCCGCCGCTGGTGGCTGCCCAGGCCGGCCCGAATGCGATCTCTATCGGCGTCCACGCCTTCCTGGGCAGGATCGTCCGGACGGCCCGCCGCGGGCGCAGGAGTCAGGTTCACCCAGGCGAAATGGGGGGTGGACGAGAGCGTCAGGGGCGCGCCGGACGGCGCGCCAAATTGGGGTGGACCGAGTGTCAAGCCGTGAACGGGCGGCCCCTGCCGCCGAGGTGTCGGTCGAAGCCGTCGAAGCCCTCATCCGCGAGCTGCCGGGTGTGCTCGGCGCGCGGCTGGTCATCAACGACTGGGGCGGGGTGCGGGAGATCCATGTGCTGGCCGACGCCGCACGGCCCGCGAAGTCCGTCGTCCGCGACATCGAGAGCGCGCTGCTCGCGCGCTGGCACCTGCAGGTGGACCACAAGCGCATCAGCGTGGCACAGGTCGTCGGCGCGCCGCGGCGGCCGGCCTCGGTGCGGCTGCGCGTGGGTCGCCTCAGCGTTGTGACAGATGGCGTGCGCGGCGAGACCGAGGTCACCGTCAGCCTCACGCCGTCCGGGGACGAGGACGCGTTCGCGCGTCCGGCGGCAGAGCCAGCGCCCGCCGTCGAGACATGGGAGGGCCGGGCCAGCGGCGATGCCAGTCCCGGGGCGCCCCTGCGCCTGACGGCCGCCGCAACCGTGGCCGCCCTCAACCAGGCCGTGCTCCGCGGCCACAGCTTCGCCCTCGTCGATGCCGCGCCCGCGACGGTCGGGGGGCGCGAGGTCGTGAACGTGCTGGTCCGCTACCGGGGACCACGTGGGTTCGGCCAGCTGCTGGCCGGCGCGGCGGTGGTGCGCGGCGGCGGGCTGGACGTCGGGGTGCGGGCAGTCCTGCAGGCGACCAACCGCGTCGCCGGGCTGGCGCTGCGCCGCGGGGACGAGGGCGCCGCGGACGAGCGTGAGGACGCGCGGGTGGCCGAAGGCGACGACGGGGTGGATGACGAGGCGGCCGCGGAGGTCGCCGCGACCCAGGAGGCCGGAGACGAGGGCTGGCCGGGGGCCCTGAACTGAGCCTGCGAGGCGGTTGCTGGCCGCTGGGCTGAGCGCTGGACGCACCCGCGGGCGGTGGCGGCCCGCCTCCTGGCCGGCACCATCGGCCGTCTCCGCCTGAGCCGGGCGCGGGCGGGTGCGGGCGGGCGTGCGGCGGGCCGAGCCGCCGGCCGCGGGCCGCGACGTTCCGTGTGCGGGTGAGGAGATGGACGGCACCCCGGTCCACGGGCAGGCGGTGGCCCGCGCCTTGGGGGGTACCCGCACCTGCGCGAAGGTCAGTTGCGCCGTGCCAATAGGTCGGCCAGGCGGCCGGCGCCCCGCAGGGCCCGCAACCACCGCCGCAGGTCAGCCACCGAGCCCGTGAAGCGCAGGGCCCGCGCATCGAGACGCATTTCCGGCTGCATGCGCCTACCCTATGCCGGCCGGGGCCTTTTCACGCGCACCAAGAGAGCCGTAGCCTCCCAAAACCTGCATCGGCGGGCCGTTGCGCATTGGTGAGCGGCGGCCGGCATAGGCATGGGCCAAGCCCCCCGGGGAAGGAGGGATGCAGGCTGGGTGTGTTTACCTGGAGCCCGGCTCGAGCCCGCAGCTGGCTCGCGGCAAGCGGCGGCGCCACCCTGGCCGCGGCTCTTGCCGGCGCGCTCGGTGCCGCCACGCTGTCCGGTCCCCTGTGGGCGGCGCTGCACCAGGCCCTGTCGCTCTATGTGGGCGGCCTGTTGTCCGGCGGCCCGGCGGCGCCACCGGCCGGCGTCTGGCGGGCGGCTTTCGGCCTCGATCTGCGCACGGCCGCACTGGCCTGGGCCGGGGGCCTGTTCGCGTTCGGGTGGGCGCTCACGCTGTCGGTGCTCGTCGCGGAGGGGTTCGCCGTGGGGTTCGCGCTCGCCGCCCTGGCCGGCGCGGTGCCCAACCCTGCCGCCTGGCTGGCCGCCGCGTTCCCTGCCCTTGCCGCCACCTGCCTGATGGCGGGCCTCGGCGCCGTCGCCCTCTCGCTCGCGAACCGCCAGCGGGAGAGCCGGAGGGGCCGTCACGCGCCGCCGACCGGCACCACGTATGGCGCTTACGCCTTCCTGCTGGTGCTGGCCGCCCTCGGATTCGCCGCCGTCGCCCTGCTGCAGGCCTATGGCCTGCCCGCGGCCCTCCGCCTGCTGGCGGCCAGCCCCGGCCTGGGCATGCGCGGGCTGTGGCCGGTGTGACGCGGGCGCGAGGGCGTCGCCGCGCATCCCCCCGCGACAGCCCGGGGCGAGTGGCTGGCCGTCGAGGCGACGCCGAGGCGGCGGGGGAGGCACGGCGTCGCACCAGTGCCTTGGCTCAAGCGGACGCGCCGCGCTCGCCCCCGGCAGATCTGGCGTCCCTGGGCGCGATCGCTGGCACTTGGAACCGGGTGCGGCGAGCCGGCAGCCCAATGCAGCGACGCTCGGCCACGACTGCCGCACCCCCCCGGTGGCTCGAGTTGACGGGGTGCCGCCAGGTGACGGTCACCCGTTGGACGACCCGCCCCGCCACAGTGTCCGCCTGGCCGGACGACCGGCCGCGCCGCACCACCCCCAACGCCGCCTGACCGTCGCTTTCCGCGGGCCCGGGCCAGCGGCGCGCCTCTGCGGCGCACCGGCAGCCGGGCC
>JAJYVM010000457.1 GCA_021792015.1 Bacillota bacterium
ACGCTCTACCTGACCAACGGCCAGGTCACCTCGGTCACGACGAACGGCAGCGGCGCCACGACCACGGTGACGGGCGTGGTGTCCTCGATCTCCGGCTACACGCTGGTGCTGACCGTCAACGGCATCAACGAGACCTACGCGCTGAGCACGGCCACCATGGTCGACGGCGTCGCGAACGACCTTGGCGCCATCGCCCTTGGTGACACCGCCACGCTCTACCTGACCAACGGCCAGGTCACCTCGGTCACGACGAACGGCAGCGGCGCCACGGCCACGGTGACGGGCGTGGTGTCCTCGATCTCCGGCTACACGCTGACCCTGAGCGTGTACGGCACCCCGGAGGTCTACACGCTGACGGGCTCGACCACCGTGAACGGGGCCCTCAACAACATCGGCACCATCGTGAACGGCGAAACGGTGACGCTGACCTTGGTCAACGGGACGGTCACCGCCGTCCAGCTCGGCCAGACATCCGCCTCGACCACCAACGGCGCAACCCCCTACATGGCGTCCCAGTGAGTCCGGTCCTGGGCGCCTGATCCCGCCCCGGCCGGACTCCCGCCGAGGGTCCGCGGCAGCGGTGGGCGCGGCAGCAATGCCGCGCCTACCTCACAAACGCCCCGTATTCGCGCATCCACGCATCCGTCATGCCCACGTACGCGAACCACTGCGCCGCCCCCATGGTCTGGCCGAACCACGCCGGGGCCAGGGTCGCGGCGTCCGTGCGCAGCGCCTGGCGCACCGCCTCCAGGTCCAGCCACGCCCGCACCGGCGAGGCGGGATCCTCCACGACCTCCTGCGCCCAGGCCCGCGTCGCGGCCAGGAAGCTGGGGTTGTGGGTCTTGGGGTACGGGCTCTTGCGGCGCAGGCGCACGTCCTCGGGCAGCACCCCCGCCAGCGCCCGGCGCAGGATGCCCTTGGCGGCCGGCTCGCCCGTGCCGGCGTCGCACTTCATGGCCCAGGGGATGTTCCACACGTACTCGACGAGGCGGTGGTCGCAGAAGGGGACGCGGACCTCCAGGCCGCTCGCCATGCTCATGCGGTCCTTGCGGTCGAGCAGGGTGGGCATGAAGCGCGTCAGGCAGAGGTAGAGCAGCTCGCGCATGCGCGCGTCGCCGGGATCTTCCGATGGGAGGCGCGGCACCTCGGCCATTGCCTCCCGGAAGCGGCGCTCGACGTAGGCGGTGGGGTCGATGGCGGCGCGGACCTCGGGCGCCAGCAGGGCGGCCCGCTCGGGCACCATGCGCATCCAGGGGAAGCCGTCGGCCTCGATCAGCTCGCGGCGGTGGAACCAGGGGTAGCCGCCAAAGACCTCGTCCGCGCACTCCCCGGAGAGGGCGACGGTGGCGCCGCGCTTGATCTCGCGGCAAAAGAGCAGGAGCGAGGCGTCGATGTCGGCCATGCCGGGGTGGTCGCGGGCCAGGGCGGCCGCGGGCAGGGCGGCCACCTGCTCCGGCGTGTCGAAGATCACGGCGGTGTGGCGGCTTTTCAGTTCCGTCACCATGCGGCGGACGAACGGGGCGTCGGGGTTGGTGTAGTACTGGTTGCCGGGGAAGTGCTCATTGCTGCCCACGAAGTCCACCGAGTACGTGTCCAGCTGCCCCTTGCCGTCGCGGGCCAGGGCGCGGGCGGCCACGGCGCTGATCGCGCTGCTGTCCAGGCCGCCGGACAGCAGCGTGCAGATCGGCACATCCGAGACCAGCTGGCGCTCGATGGCATCCAGCAGCAGCTCGCGCACGCGGGCCGCCGTGGCCTCGACGCCGTCGGCGTGGGGGTGGCTCTCCAGCTGCCAGTACGGGTGGGCGCGGGTGCCGCCGCGGTCGTGGACCAGGGCCCATCCGGGGCGCAGCTCCTCCACGCCGCGGAAGATCCCGTGGCCGGGCGTGCGCGAGGGACCCATGACCATGACCTCGGCCAGGCCGTCGGCATCCAGCGCGGGCGGGACCAGGGGGTGGCGGAGCAGGGCCTTGATCTCCGAGGCGAAGAGGAGGGCCGCCGGCGCGCGGCGGGTGTAGAACAGGGGCTTCACGCCCATGCGGTCGCGGGCCAGGAAGAGCCGCTGGGCCGGGCCGTCCCAGATGGCGATGGCGAAGATGCCGTTGAAGCGGCGGACGCAGGCGGGTCCCCAGACCATGTAGGCGGCGAGGACCACCTCGGTGTCGCAGTGGGTGCGGAAGCGCTCGCCGCGGGCCTCGAGCTCGGAGCGCAGCTCGGCCGTGTTGTAGAGCTCGCCGTTGTACGTGATGACGTAGGGCGCCTCGGCGGCGGCGCGGCGGCGCAGCATGGGCTGGGCGCCGTTCGCCGGGTCGATCACGGCCAGGCGGCGGTGGCCGAAGGCGGCGCGCGGGCTGTGCCAGCAGCCGTCGGCATCGGGGCCGCGGTGCGCAAGCGATGCGGTCATGGCGGCGAGGGTCGCCATGGCCTCCGGGCGGGTCAGGTCCTGCTCCCAGTCGATCCAGCCGGTGATGCCACACATGGGGTTCCGCCTCCAGCCGTTGGCGTCTGCAGAACCCGTATATGCGGCGATGTCGGGCGGTGGTGAGGCGCGGGCTCGTCCGGATGCCGCCGGTCGGCCTCGGGGTTGTCCCTCCCGGCGGCCATGCGGGATGTCGGGATGTCACTGTCGTTGCTGTTCGCGGCGATCTCCGCCCCTCCCCGGCGTCCGCACCCCAGGCTCCACCCCAACCCGCACCCCGCCCCCGCCCGCGCACGGCACGCCGGCCCCGGCCTCGGCCCCGGCGGTGGCCCCGGCGGTGGCCCCGGCGGCGACGGTGGCTTCCACCCCGGCCTCGCGCAGGATCGTGCCCAGAGCGGCGCGGCCCGCCGCAGTGAGTGCGGACGGACGCACGCGCAGGGTGATGAGCGCCGCGCCGGTGAGCGGTTGCGCCCGGCCGCCAGCCTCAGGGCGGCTGAGGTGAAGCCGCGCAAGCATGGCCGCCTTCGCCTCGCGCTCGGACTCCGGCGAGCGCTGGCCGCGCGCGGGTCGCGGCGGCTGCCCCACGCCGAGCATGCGCCGGGCGGCCTCGGCCGCGTTGAGGGCGGCGATGGCGTCATCGACGGCACGCTCGCGCGTGGCCCGCGTCAGGCGGTCGACGCCGGGACCCGGATCGGGGCCGCGGGCGGCCAGCACCCCCGGCGTGGCGTCGAACAGGACCTGGCAGCACCGGATGGCGGCGGTCCGGTCCGATGCCACGCGGCGCGCCCCCGCCTCAGGGAAGACCTGCGGCCGGCCGGGCGCGGCTCGGGCGGCGCGCCGCTTGCCCA
>JAJYVM010000458.1 GCA_021792015.1 Bacillota bacterium
GTCGCGTAGACCGACGCAGTCCCAAAGGCGTGCCACATCTTGGGGACGGCCGTCCGTTGGGCCGGTCCTTGGATTCTTGTTGCTCCTATCGCCCTACCCCACTTGTCGCGTGGATTTTCGGGGGAGTACCCCTTGTCGGCGATCCCGACGTGGCCCTGACCGAGACCGTCGTGCTCGACGTGGCCGAGCACACGGCCGTGCGCGCGCGGCACGAGCCCCTGTCCATGCTGGTGTTTTCGCCGCCGGACGGCAAGAACGCCTGGTGGGGTGAGCACAGCCGCCGGCTCTACCTGTTGGCGCGGGAGCGGCATGACCGCGCGGCGCGCCTGCTCGAGGTGGACTCGGCCACCGGCGCCGTGCGGACGGTGATCGAGGAGCGCGGCGAAACCTACGTCGAGATGAACCTGGCGGCGCGGGCCCGGCCCAACGTGCGCGTCCTGCGCGGCGGCCACGAGGTGATCTGGTTCTCCGAGCGCGACGGCTGGGCGCACCTGTACCTTTACGACGCCGACACCGGAGCCTGCAAGCGCCAGCTCACCTCCGGCGCCTTCGCCGTCCGCGACATCGCGCACGTCGACGAGGAGGCGCGGCGCCTCTACTTCACGGCCGGTGGGCGCGAGCCGGGGCGGGAGCCGTACTACCGCCACCTCTATGGCGTCGGCCTGGATGGCGGCGAGCCCGACCTGCTGACGCCCGAGGACGCCGACCACGCCATCACGTTCTCGCCCAGCGGCCGCTTCTTCGTGGACACCTTCGGCCGCGTCGACCTGCCGCCGCGGACCGTCGTGCGCACGGCCACGGGCGTCATCGCCTGCGCGCTTGAGGAAGCGGATGTGGCCGAGGTGGCGGCGGAGGGCTGGCGCTTCCCCGAGCGCTTCACGGTCAAGGCGCGGGACGGCGTGACCGACCTGTACGGCACCATGTACCGCCCGACCCGCTTCGACCCCGGCCGCAGCTATCCCGTGATCGACGACATCTACCCCGGCCCGCAGACCATCCACTCGCCGAAGGTGTTTCCCACCGACGAGCGCTCGGCGTTCGCGTTCTGGCACCCCCAGGCGCTGGCCGAGCTCGGCTTCGTCGTGGTGCAGATCGACGGCCTCGGCACGCCACTCCGCAGCAAGGCCTTCCACGACTATGGCTATGGCCGCATGGAGGAGGCCGGTGGGCTGCCCGACCACATCGCCGGGCTGCGCCAGCTGGCCGAGCGCCACCCGTACCTCGATCTCAGCCGCGTGGGGATCTTCGGGCATTCCGGCGGCGGATTCGCGTCCACCCACGCCATCCTGGCCTTCCCCGCCTTCTACAAGGTTGCCGTCTCCTCGGCTGGCAACCACGACCAGCGGGGCTACAGCGCCACCTGGGGGGAGAAGTACCAGGGACCGCTGAAGGGCGACAACTACCTGCCGCAGGCGAACTACCGCATGGCCGGCAACCTCAAGGGCAAGCTGCTGCTTGCCTGCGGGGACATGGACGACAACGTGCACCCGGCGCTGACCCTGAAGGTGGTTGACGCCCTCATCAAGGCCGGCAAGGACTTCGACCTGCTGGTGCTGCCCAACCGCAACCACGCCTATAACGCCGACCCCTATTTCGTCCGGCGGCGCTGGGACTATTTCGTCCGCCACCTGCTGGGGCAGGAGCCGCCGGCGGGCTACATCATCGAGAAGCCGGCATGAACCGATGGCGAAGGCCATGCGGGATGCGTTCGCGGCCGGAGCCTGCCGCGGCTGGGCCGGCTGAAGGCGTGCACCGACCGGTCCCTTCCCGGGCGACAAGGCGGGCCGCCTCGCCGTTGCGCGTCGCCTGGCGCGTCTGTTCCGCAACATCGCGCGAGCAGACGCGAGCCGGGACGAGGTCAGCGGGCCTGGGCTGGCCCGTCCGGGGAGCCGCATCTTGCGGCTCGGGGCCCAACTTCCCGATACTGAAGATATGAAGCGGATCGCCATCACGCACGCTGAGGGGGCTACGCTGGGGCGGTCCGTGCAGGATGGCTCCGGCAGCGTCCTGGTCAAGGCCGGCACCCTTCTCAGCCCCCGCTACGTCAAAGCGCTGGAGCGCCGCGGGTTCACGGAGGTCTTCGTGACCGACGCCGTGGCCGGAGAGATCGACGTGGAGGATGCGCTGCGCGATGAGACGCGGGGCCGCGCCTACAGCGCCGTCCAAGCGGCCTTCGCCGAGATGCGGATGGAGGAGACCGAGGCGGTGGAGGCCGCCCGCTCCGCGGTCGACGAAATCCTCGACGATCTCATGAGCGCCGACCAGAACCTGATCTGCCTCAGCGCGCTGCGGGCCAGCACCGAATACACCTTCATCCACTCGATCAACGTGTGCGCCCTGTCGCTGCTGATCGGGCTGGCCCAGGGGCTGGACCGCGGCGACCTGCGGCGGCTGGGGCTCGGGGCCCTTCTGCACGATGTCGGCATGGCGGATTGCGCCGACCTGGCCACCAAGCCGGGTGCGCTCACCACGGCCGAGTGGGAGCGGATCCGGCAGCACCCGGCGACGGGCTTCAACCTCCTCCGCAGCCGGCCCGGCGTCCACCTCTACTCCGCACACATCGCGTTCCAGCACCACGAGCGGCTTGATGGCTCGGGCTACCCGCGGGGTCTACGGGAGGACCGGATCATTCCGTTCGCCAAGGTCGTCGCCGTCGCGGACGCCTACGACGCCATGGTCGCCGAGCGGCCCTACCGGCCCGCGCTTCCGGCGCACGCCGCCGTGGCGGAGCTGCTGAGCGGGGTTGGCAGCCAGTTCGATGCGGCCATTGTCCACAAGCTCTCGCGGCGGCTGGCCACCTACCCCAACGGGACCGTGGTCCGCCTCAGCACGGGGGAGCTGGCGGCCGTGGCCGGCCAGGGGATCCGTCCGGCATCGCCTGTGGTGCGGGTCGTCTCCGATGCGCGCATGAACCCGGTGGCGCCCGCCGACGTTCCCCTCGAGACGGATTCCCAGCACCGGCGCATCGCGGAGCTGCTGGCGGACTGGCCTGCCGCCTTCACGCTCCGGGTGAGGGAGCTGGCTGGCGCGCACTGACCCGCAGACCCCAGCCGAAAGCCTCCGTGGCCGCAAGCCGCGCAGTGAGCGCGGAGGACCGCGAAGGCTTCCAGCCCGTCCATGCTGCCATCGTGGCCAACGGCGAGCCGGAAGGCAACCGCCGGCGCCGGTGATGGCCGAGAAGGTGGCGGTATGGCGACCGCTGGCAGGCAGCACGCGGCAGAGGGCGTGCCCGCGGTCGGGCTGACCCTTGGCAGGGACG
>JAJYVM010000018.1 GCA_021792015.1 Bacillota bacterium
TTGATGCCGCCGACGTCGTTCACGAGCTTCACGAGCGCGGCGTAGTCGACGATCGCATAATACTGAATCGGCACGCCTATATACTTCTCAACGGTCAGCTCGGCCGCCGCCGGGCCCGCGTCCTCATACGCCGCGTTGATGCGCTGCATCCCCACGCCGGGGATGTCGACCCAGAGGTCGCGCGGAACGGAAAGGATGGCGGCCTTCTTGCTCGCCGGGTCATAGGACCAGACCATCATCGAATCGGTCAGCTTCGGGCCCGCATAACCGGGCGCCGTCTCCAGGCCGAGCACAAGCATGGTGACCGGATCGGTCGGGCGCACGGGCGCCACGGTCTGCGTCTTCTGCGACGCCACCACCGCGACGACGCGACCCGTCATCTGAAGCAGAAATGCCTTCACGCCCCCGGCCTGGCGCACGCCGATGCCAACAGCCGCAACCGCAGCCAAGACCGCGATCACGGCAACGAAGCGGGCGACGTTGAGGCGTCGCCGGCGGCGGGGCGCTCGCTGGGACCCGGAGCTCGCGTTCGGGCTCGGCTGCTCCTGCCCGACGGTGTCGTTCGTCATCGCGGCCTCCGCAGACAAAGAGTTTCGACGGCCATCGCGCGGTTCCCGCCCAGCGACCGCTCGACTATCGAGTGATTTCGCGCCACCCTTGGTCTTTATGGCGCGAATCCGGGTTGATGGCACGATTCCTGGCGCAAGCGCCCGCGCCCACGCGGACGAAGCTTGGCGACACGCTACCACGCACCACGAGGTCTGTCGATGCGCGGATGCGGCCTGCGCACCCACGATCCGCCATCAGGGCCGCCGCCCGGCCGCCGGCGGTCGCCGGCGGCGCAGCTCGTACAGCACGATGCCGGTCGCGACGGCGACGTTGAGCGAGGTTGCGGAGCCGAGCATCGGGATGCGCACCGCGATGTCGCATGCCGCGGCGGTCTCCTGGCGCAGCCCGCGCTCCTCGTTGCCCACGACCACCGCCAGGGCCGTGTGCTCCGGCACCTCCGCCTCCCAGACGCTCGGCGCCGCGTGCGCTGACGTGCCGATCGTGACCACGCCCGCCGCGCCGGCCCACGCGATCGCCTCGCCCGGCTCGTCCGCGCGCACGAGGGGCAGGCGGAAGGCGGTGCCGAGGCTCGACCGCAGGCAGCGGCGGTGGCCCGCGTCGGTACCGCCGCCGGCCACGACCACGGCCGCGACTCCGGCGCCATCGGCCGTGCGCAGCAGCGTGCCGAGGTTGCCCGGATCGCCGAGGTCCTCCGCGACGACGTACAGGTCCTCCGGCGCGGGCGGCGCCAGATCGGCCAGCTCGCCGGGCGCCCAGCGCACGATCGCCGCAAGGCCAACGGGGTTATCCATGTCCGAGAGGCGGGCGAAGCGGCTGGGCGGCAGGTCGACGCACGGCACCCCGGCGGCCCGCAGGCGCTCGATCGCGGCCAGCGCCACCGTGCTGCGCAGGCGCTCGCCGCAGAGCAGGACGGCCTCGAACGGCAGCCCCGCGTCCAACGCCTCGCAGACGGCGCGGATGCCCTCGACGAAGCAGGCGCCGTCGGTCTGCCGCACCCGGCGGTCGCCGAGCGCGCGCACGCGCGCCTCCCACCGCCGCGCACCGGCGGGCGCTTCGCCCGGCTGCTTGGACTGGCGGCCACCCATGGATGGCCGCGTTCGCCATCGCCGGCGGCGGCGCCTGCTCCACGCCCGGGCGGCGCCCGTCACGGCACGCTGGCAGCCAAGGCGGCACGTCTTCCGGGCTCTGGACGCCACGGCGTGCGGCCCCGCCGGCTGCGGCCTCAGCCGGTCGGGCCGAACCGCTCCGTGCGGATGCGCTCCGCCGGGTGGCCCAGGGCGGCCAGCCCATCCGCCACGGCCGCCACGAAGCCGCTGGGCCCGCAGACGTAGCAAAGCGGCGCCGCCGCGGGCGGCCAGGCCACCTCGGCCAGCATGGCCAGGTCCACGCGCCGGCGGTAGCCGTCCCAGCCGGCGGGCTGCGTGCGGGTCAGGGTCAGGCGCACCTCCATTGACCCCGTGAGCGCGTGGGCGGAACCCGCGCGCTCCATCCCGGCCAGCTGCTCGCGGTAGGCGGCCTCGGTGAGGGAGCGGCACGAATAGAGCAGCCGGAACGGGACCCCCGCCGGCGCGGCGACCCTGACCATGGCCATCAGGGGCGCGATGCCGGAGCCGCCGGCGGCGAGGAAAAGGGGGCCGCCGTCGGCGGCCCCCCACACAAAGTACCCGCCGAGCGGCCCTCGGACCTCGAAGCGATCGCCGGCGCGGACCTCGTCCACCAGGTACGGCGAGACCTCGCCGCCCTCCAGGCGCTCGACCGCCAGCTCCACCAGCGGCGCATCGGGGGCTGACGCGATCGAGTAGCTGCGCTCGGCGCGGTAGCCGTCCTCGGCCGTCAGCCGCACGTCGACGTGCTGCCCCGCCCGGTGGCCGGGCCAGCCCGGCACGCGCAGAAAGAGGCTGCGCATGCTGGGCGTGCGCGCCTGCGTGCCCACGACCTCCGCGAGCCGCCAGGCGCCCTCAGCCGTCGGAGTAGCGCTCCTCCCGCCACGGGTCGCCGACGTTGTGGTAGCCGCGCGCCTCCCAGAAGCCGGGCTGGTCGGCCGCGAACAGGCGCAGGCCCCGCACCCACTTCGCGCTCTTCCAGAAGTACAGGGCGGGCACCAGCAGGCGGACGGGCCCTCCGTGGTCGGGGGCGATGGGCCGGCCCTCGTACTGGTCGACCACCCAGGCCCTGCCGCCCAGCAGGGCCTCGGTCGGCATGTTGGTCGTGTAGCCGCCGTCGCAGAACGCCACGGCGTACGGCGCGCGCTCGGGGTCGACCCCCGCCAGCAGGGTGTCGGCGGAGACGCCGCTCCAGCTCGTGTCGAACTTGCTCCAGCGCGTCACGCAGTGGATGTCGCACTTCACGGTCTCATGCGGCAGGGCCGTGAAGGCCTGCCGGTCCCAGCGGCCGCGCTCGGCGCCGGCCTGATCGACCACGCGGAAGTCCCAGCGGGCCGTGTCGACGCGGGGGGTCGGGCCGACGGTCAGGACGGGAAAGCCCTGCTCCAGGTACTGGCCGGGGGGCAGGCGGTCGCCGACCTCGGGCGCCGGCCGCCGCCCGCGGAAGCCGCGCGTGAAGAAACCGGCGTCCATGGGCTCACCTCAACTCATGATAGTGCCAGATCGGCGGGCGGCCGTGTTGGTGCGGCGCGCCTGCGCGCGCCGCTTGGCAAAGCCGGCCCCAGACCGCCCCGCCATTGCTGGCGACCACGTCCGTCTGGGACCGTCATACAAGGGGCGATGAAGCGGCGGTCGGGGTTGGCCGCCGTGACGGCCCACGCCTCCGGCTCCTGCAATGCGGGGCAGGCAGCAGGCGCCCGCTCACCGCTCCCAGGCGATCAGCGGCAGGACCGCGGGCCAGGGGGCGTCCGCGTGGTACGGGATCACCCGCCAGGTGAAGTCGGCAGGCGCGCGATCCGCGGGCAGATCGGCCGCGGCGCGCCACCACCCCGCCTCGGAGCCCGGCGCCAGCGCCGCCGTCACGACGGTGGCCGGATTGTCCGCGTAGGCCTGGACGCGGACCGCCGCCGGGTCGATGGCGCCGAGGCGCACCTCGCCCTGCAGGCGCCGCTCCGCCTCGCGCCGGCCGCGGAAGGCCACCTCCGGCCAGTGGGCGCGCACATCCGCGCGCCACCCCCAGCTCAGGTCGAAGGCCAGCTCGGCCAGGGGCCGCAGCGCCGGCGGCAGGTGGTCGGCGGCGGGCATGGCAATCAGCCCCCGCCGCGAACGTACACCCCCGTGCCGCCGGCGAGGAACCGGCGGATGGCCGGGGCCTTTCGGCGCGCCTCGGCGTAGCCCGCCTCCACCAGGCGGTCGAAGTCGGAGAAGCCGAAGAACGGGACACCGCTCGTATCGGGCAGCAGGGTGAGCACCGGCCGGCGCGGCCGGCGCAGGGCGGCGGCGTCGGCCGTGCTGAAGTCCTGCACACGCTGCAGCACCTGGCGGATGTCCATGTCGGGCGAGGCGGCGCGGCCTGGGGGCGTGACGTCCACGGCGAGCACGCGCTGGGCGCCCAGGGCCACCGCCCAGTCCAGGGGCAGGGTGTCCGCGGACCCGCCGTCGACGTAGAGGGCCCCGCCGTCCACCACGCCGGTGTACAGGCCGGGCATGGCCATGGTGCCGTGCAGGGCGACCTCCAGGGGTGCGCCGGCCACGACGGCCCAGCCGCCACCGCGGCGGGGCGGGCGCACGGGGGCGCGGACGAAGGCCACCGGCCGCAGGCGGACCAGGTCGACCGCGGGGGTGGCGGTGGGTCGCCGCCAGTCGGCTGTCGTGCTGGCCCACGGGGCCAGCGCCAGCAGGTCCCGCAGGAACGGGCGCGGGTCGAGGAGGCCGGACGCCGGAGGGCCGTGTCCGCGGATCTCGTCCCAGAAGCCATGAAAGCTTGGCGGGAAGTACCGCCAGGGCTCGCGCACGACCTGGCGCGCGCGCTCGGTGAGGGCCGCGACCGGCACATCAAGGGCCAGCAGCCCGACGACGAGCCCACCGGCGGAAGTGCCGGCCAGCACGTCCGGCCGCAGGCCCATATCGTCCAGGGCCTGCACGACCCCCAGGTGCGCGGCGCCGAGCAGGCCACCGCCGCTCAGGGCCAGCCCCCAGCGCGGCACCGGCACGCGCCATCCCCCCACCACCCCCCATATGCCCGCGGCCCATGGGCCATGTGGCCCTCCGAGCCATCCAGGCGGGCCCCTACCATGGGAGTTGGCTCGGGAGGCGGCTCGCGCGCGGATGAGCGCGCGGTGCATGCGACTGGGGGTGTCGGCGACATGACGCGGCGCGCCATCGGCGCGGTCGTGCTTGCGGCTGCCGCGGCGGCGGCGGGAGGCTGGCTCGCCCTGCGGCCCGCTCCGCAGCCCCCGCCCCTGACGGCCTCGGGCAGCGTGGAGGCTGACGAGACGCTGCTGTCGGCGCAGGTGACCGGGGTGATTGCGGAACTGCCGCTGGCCGAGGGCGATCATGTGCAGGCGGGCCAGGTCGTGGCCCAGATCGACGACAGCGTGCTGCGCCAGGAGATGACGACGGCCGACATGGCCGAACTCGGCCAGCTCGAGGCGCAGGCACAGCTCTACACGATCCACTCCCCCATCACGGGCGTCGTCACGCAGGAGCCGGCCATGCTCGGGGAGACGGCCGTGCCAGGCGAGGTTCTGGTGGCGGTCGCCGACCTGAGCCAGCTGAAGCTGACCGTCTACGTGCCGGAGGCGAGCCTGGGCCAGGTCTACGTCGGCCAGCCGCTGGCGGTCGTCGCCGATCCCTACCCGAACCGCACGTTCAGCGGCGCCGTGACCCAGATCGCCGAGCAGGCGGAGTTCACGCCGAGGAACGTGCAGACGCGGGCGGACCGCCTGAACCTCGTGTTCGCGATCACCGCCTCCGTGGCCAACCCCCAGGGCGCGCTCAAGCCTGGGATGTACGTGACCGCCACATTCCTCGGGGGCACCGAGCCGTGAGCCTGGCCCGGATGTGGGCCGTGATGCGCAAGGAGTTCATCCAGATGAGCCGCGACCGGCGCACCCTCAGCATGGTGCTGATCATGCCGGCGCTGCTGCTCGTCATGTTCGGCTTCGCCCTCAACACCACCGTCGACCACCTCACCACCGTCGTCTACGACCAATCGGACACGGCGGCCAGCCGCGCCTTCGCGGACGCCTTCGCCAACAGCGGCTACTTCAGCATCGTCGGGCAGGTGGCCAGCCTGCAGGCGGCCCGCAGCGCCATCGACTCCGGGCAGGCGCAGGCCGCTCTGATCATCGCGCCGAACTTCGGCGACCAGCTGCTGCGCGGCCGAACCGCGACGGCGCAGCTGCTGGTCGACGGCTCCGACCCCAACGTGGCCCAGACGGCCCTCTTCGCAGGCGGCCTGGTGGCCGAGGACCAGTCGAGCCAGGACATCGCCGCGCTGGCGGCGCGCATGGGGCAGAGCACGCTGACCGGGGGCGGCGTCGACCTGCGGCCCGTCGTTCTCTACAATCCGCAGGAGCTGAACGTCGCGTTCATGGTGCCCGGGCTGATCGGCATGATCCTGCAGATGCAGGCCATCCTGCTCACGGCCTCCGCCATCGTGCGCGAGCGCGAGCGGGGCACCATGGAGCAGCTGGTGGTGACGCCCGTCACCTCCACCGAGCTGATGCTGG
Source organism: Bacillota bacterium (assembly GCA_021792015.1). Lineage (GTDB taxonomy): Bacteria > Bacillota > Sulfobacillia > RBS10-35 > JAJYVM01 > JAJYVM01. The sequence continues at coordinate 6,188 of JAJYVM010000018.1, forward strand.
GCAAGGTCGTCCCGTACGTGGTCGTGGCCCTTGTGGCCGTCGCCGCCTCGCTGGCGGTCGGTCACTGGGTGTTCGCCGTCCCGATCGCGGGCTCCGTCCCCCTGCTCTTCCTGTTGTCGCTGCCCTTTCTGCTGGGCTCGCTGGGCATCGGACTGCTGATCTCCGCCATCGCCCGCTCGCAGCAGGAGGCCACCCAGCTGGCCCAGTTCACCAACCTGCCGGCCATGCTGCTGTCGGGCTTCCTGTTCGAGCGCAGCAGCATGCCGCAGCTGTTCCAGTGGATCGGGGACCTCATCCCCATGACCTACTTCCTGCAGATCCTGCGCGGCATCATCCTGAAGGGCGTCACGCTCGTCGTGCTCTGGACGCAGACCCTGACCCTGAGCCTGTTCGCCGTCGCCGTGCTGGCCGTGGCCATCACCCAGTTCCGCAAGCGGCTCGACTGATGGCCGCCATCGAGGTGGCCGAGCTCAGCAAGCGCTTCGGCGACCTGCTGGCCGTGGACCGGGTCAGCTTCGACGTCGCGCACGGCGAGGTTTTCGCCCTGCTGGGTCCCAACGGATCCGGCAAGAGCACCCTGATCCGCATGCTCTGCGGCATCCTGCCGCCGAGCTCCGGCAGGGGCACGGTCCTGGGCTTCGACATCGTGCGCGGCGCCGAGCGGATCAAGCGCGGCATCGGCTACATGAGTCAGCGCTTCTCGCTGTACGAGGACCTGACGGTGCGGGAGAACCTGGAGTTCTACGCGGGGGTGTACGAGGTGCCGCGGACCCGGATGGCGGCGCGCCTCAGCCAGCTGGTGGCGATGGCCGGGCTGCAGGGCCGCGAGCGCCAGCTGGCCGGCCACCTCTCCGGCGGCTGGAAGCAGCGGCTGGCCCTGGGGTGCGCCATCGTCCACGAGCCGGCGCTGATCTTCCTCGACGAGCCGACGGCAGGGGTCGACCCTGTCTCGCGGCGCCACTTCTGGGCCATGATTCACGCCCTGGCCGGCCAGGGCACGACCGTGCTCGCGACAACCCACTACCTGGACGAGGCCGAGCACGCCAGCCGGGTCGGCATGATCTACAACGGGGTGCTGCGGGCCCTGGCCACCCCGGCCGAGCTGAAGGCCCACCACCTGCAGGGCGTCCTGCTGGGGGTGAGCTGCGCCGACCCCATGGGGGCGGTCGCCGCCCTGCAGGGGCTTCCGGGCCTCGCCGACGTCTCGGTCTTCGGGAGCGAGGTCCACGTGCTGGCCACGGATGGGGACGCGGCGCGGCTGCGCGCCGCGATCGAAGCGGCAGGGATCGCCGTGTCCGCCATCGGGCCGATCGCCCCCACGTTGGAGGATGTCTTCATCAGCCTGATGGGGTGAGGGACGGGCGCAGGGGCCGCAGGGCCGCCTCCCAGCGCACCAGTTCGTCCAGCATGGCCGTCGCCGCCTGCTCCATCACGTCGTTGGGCTTCAGGCGCCGCCGCTCGTCCAGGAACTGCGCCACGAACGGGATGGAGATGCCCTCGGCCACGGGCGTCATCTTCAGCACCGCCACGACCGGCTTGAGCATCGCCACCGCCCGCGTGCCGGCCGCCACGCCGCCGTAGCTGACGAAACCGACGGGCTTGTACTGCCACTCGTGGTTGAGGTAGTCGATCGCGTTCTTGAGCGGGCCGGTGTAGCCGTGGTTGTACTCGGGGACGACGAAGGCGAAGGCGTCGGCCGCCTCCACGCGCACGCTCCAGTCCTTGGTGTGCTGGTGCACGTAGCGGCGCAGGCGGGGATGGTTGGGCTCGTCCATCATGGGCAGGTTGATCTCGGCCAGGTCGGCGACGTCCACCTCGAACCCGCCATGGGTGCGGGCCCTGTCCTCCAGCCACTGCGCCACGGGCAGGCCGACGCGGCCGGGCCGGGTGCTGGCGATCAGGATCATCAGCCTGGGCAAGTTCGGATCGCTCCTTCGCGACAGTCTTGCGCCAGCGTACGGTGTGCGGTGGCGGCGGCGCAAGCCGGGGGCCGGTCGTGCTGATGGCCAGCAACGATGTCAGCCCCAACTGTCGATCCACCACCCGCCCGCGCGGCCGCATGACGACGCCGGTGGTGGAGGTCCGGTTCACGGCCCCAGCCGCGTGGCAATGGCACGCCAGGCCTACGATCAGGGCCGTGCAGTCGACGGCGACGTGCCCGAACCCCGGCGCGACCGTCGGCAGCGGCCAGTCAGCACGCGCGGAGGAGATCGGTGCATCCGCCACGCCTTGGGCAGGGATCCGGGCCGGCGGAGCAGGCCACCCCGGTGACCGCAGCATGGCGGGCAGACGCTGAACGGCGGTGCCGTCGGTCACAGCCGCGCGAGTCGTGCGAGGCGCAGCGCCAGGTGCTCGCCAGTTCGACCCGGCCGCGCTGTGCTTGCGGGCCGCCGGGCTGCTTCTGCTCCTCGTTCCGCTGGTCGAGGGTGAACAGGCGGGCTGGCCGGCCTGGTGCTACCCGTGCTTCGGCGGTTCCCTGGTCGCTTTTGCGCTACTCGCCTGGTGGGAGGTGCGGGCAGCGGGAGCGACTGCGCCTCGGCCGCGACCGCATCGCGCTCCGCGCGGGAGAGCCGCCGCCACGGCTGGACGGTCATCGCCGCATCCGCGCGCCGCCACGTGCCGGCCACCTCCCCGCCGACGAGCAGGCCGCCCGGCCACACCCGCGGCGTCCACAGCGCGCGCCGCCGCTCGGCGTCGGGCACCACGAGCGCGCGGTCGGCCCCCTGCAGGAGCAGGAAGCTGTCGCCGCTCGGCAGCAGGCGGGCGGGCGCGGCCGGCCCCTCCGCGGCGCGGCAGGCGGCCTCGTCCTCGGCCAGAATCCACGCATCCCCCACCGCTGTCCGCACCGGCGCCAGCGACCCGCCGAGTGCCTCGAACACCGCGGCCGCGTGGCGCAGCGGGACGCCCGCCCACCGGGCGAAGGCCTCGGGCGTGGTGGGCCCGTAGATGTGCAGATAGCGGCGCGCCAGCTCCAGACAGGCTTCGTGCGCATCCACCTCCGGCGGCGGCACGGTCCACACCGCCGGTTGCCGCGCGCCGTCCCACCGGATCAGGACCGTACCGGTCGCGGCGGCGTAGCGCAGGCTGTTGGGGTGCACGTTGAGCGCGCGGCCCGCCTCGCCACAGGCCATCCGGCGGCCCCCCAGGACGGCTTGCAGGCGGGAAGCGAGGCCCTCGGCCCGCTGCCGGCCCCTGGCATCCTCCGGCAGCCGCCCGAGCGAGAAGACGGCCCGGTCGCATGCGGCGACGACAAAGACGCTGTAGCGCGGCCCCCACAGCTGCACCAGCGACGGGTCCTCCGACACGGACGGCGCGACCGCCGCGACCCGGGCGTGCAGCGACAGCAGGGCGGCCCGTGGCATGCTGTCCTGCAGCACCGCCCAGGCCGCCCGCCGCAGCGAGGCTTCCCCCGGCGGCAGCCGCTCGTCGAGCGCCCCCACCCGCCGCCTGAAGGCCAGAATCTGCGCCCGCGTCACCTCAAGCCGGGCTCCGGCCACGTACCATCTCTCCCCTCGCTGCCGCCTGCCGCGGTCGCTCTTCCACCAGGCCGATCGCGCCACCTCCGGGCGGCCGTATGGACGTGGGCAAGCCACGGGCGGGAGGGCCCGCAGCGACGGGCCACCCGACCGCTGCCGACGGCCCGCCGACCCGCCAAACTGGGAAAGGAGGGGGATGATCCCGTGACGGAAGCACCGGTGGCCGCGCTGAGCGTCGATCAGCGTCTGGCCGTGGGCGGCACCCTGCAGGAGATCCTGGTGGACACCATCGACTTGGGGCTGCAGGCCAAGCACCTGCACTGGAACCTGCGCGGTCCCATGTTCCACGGTCTGCACCTGCTGCTGGACGATCTGGCGGCAGCCGCCGCGGAGGCCGGGGACACGCTGGCGGAGCGCTGCCTGGCGCTCGGCGTGGCGGCTGACGGCCGCATATCGGCCCTGGCCGGCACGCACCTGCCCCCGCCGCCCGAGGGCCGCATCAGCGACCAGGACGCGGCGGACCTGGCGGTGGCGCGCCTGCACGTCTACTCGGAGGTGGCCCGCAGCCGCCTGGGCGACCTCGGCCTCCGGGATCCCGTGTCGCAGGAGCTCGTGAACGGGGTCCTGATGCGGATGGAGAAGCTGCTCTGGATGTTCGAGGCGCACCGGCCCGAGGTGTGACGCCGAAGGCCGCGATGATGGGGGCGGCGCGCAGGCGCCGCCCCTTCACGACATCTCCGCTACGGCGTGGTGCTCGGCACGATGATCTGATCCCCAGGGTGCAGTCCCTGCAGCACCACCACGTTCGTGCCGTCCGACGGGCCCAGGGTGACCGCCTGCGCGTGCGCGCCGCTCGGACCCGCCACCATGACCGCGCCGCCCGAGACCGCGGCGACCGGGATCACCAGCGCATGCCGCATCGGCGGCACCTGGATGGCCGCCGTGGCGGCCTGGCCGGCCTGCACGCCCTGCGGGTGGTCGAGGTTGATGATCACCGAGTAGACGGTCGTGCCGCCCATGTTCTGGCCCTGGGGCGAGATCTGCGAGACCGTGCCGCCATAGGTGCGGCCCTCGGCGGCCACGGTGACGCTGGCCGCCTGGCCCGTCGCCACCAGCCCGATCTGCGCGGCGGGGATCTGGATCACGGCCTGCATGGTGGTCGGGTCGACCAGGGTGGCGACGGCGGTGCCGGCCCCCACCTGCTGGCCGGCGGAGACCATGAGGGCGGAGATCACGCCCGGAAACGGGGCCTTGACGGCCAGCTGGGCGGCGGCCTGCTGCGCGGCGTGCAGGGCTGCCTGCGCCTCCTGGACGGCCGCCTGCTGGGCCGCGATCTGGGCGGGGGCGGCCGCGGAAGGCGAGGCGGTCTCCTGGGACCTGGTCTGCGCGGCGGTCAGGGCGGCCTCGGCGCTGCCGACCGCGGTCTTGGCCGTGGCCAGGGCCGCCTGGGCCTGCTGCACCGCGGCGGTCAGGGCCGGGCCGGTGAGGGTGGCGACCGTCTCGCCCTTGAGGACGTACGAGCCCTCGGCCAGGGGCAGGGTGGCCACGTCGCCGGCGGCACCGGACGTGACGACCCAGGCGTTGGCGTAGTTCACGCTGCCGTCGGCGACCACCGTGGACGAGTTCGGGATGGGCTGGGTCTGGATCAGCCCGGGGGTGTTGGGCAGCTGCCCGGGCTTGTTGGAGAAGAGGTTGACGTAGGCGGACATGCCGGCCGCGAGCTTGACGGAGTTGGGGTTGGTCGAGGTGACCTGGCCGATGGTGACCGTGACGTCGTAGTAGCTGCCCTGCGGCGTGGTCTGGTCCGGCTGGCCGGCGATCTTGGTGACGGTGCCGCCGTAGGTGCTGTCGGTGCCGGGCACGTACATGGCGGCCTCTTCGCCCACGTAGACGTTGTACAGGTTCACGTCGAGCACCTGGGCGTCGACCTGCATGCTCTTCGGGTCAGGGACGATGGTGGCCACGGGCGTGCCGGGGGCGACCGGCTGGCCCTGGTTCACGGCCAGGTTGACGACGTAGCCGTCGATGGGCGCGGTCAGCGTCTCCAAGGACACGGCGGTGTTGTAGGCGGTCTGGGCCTGGGCCGCGGCGGCCTGCGCCTGGGCCAGGCCGGCCTCGGCCTGGTTCACGCCGACCTGCGCCTGGGTGACGGCATCGGAGCTGACGAAGGCGGACGGGTGCTGCATCTGCTGCAGCTGGGTCTCGGCCGCGGTGAGGGCGGCCTGGGCCTGGGCCACACGGGCGGCCGAGGCGCCCTGGTCGTCGATGCTGGCGATCGTCTGGCCGGCGGTGACCTGCTGGCCCACCTTGACCGGCAGGGTCTGCAGCGTGCCCGCGGCCTCGGACACCAGCGTCACGGAGGCCGCGGTGCGGATGCTGCCGGCGCCGCCCACCTGGGGCTGCACGCTGCCGTAGCCGACGGTGACCGTCTGCCCGGACGCCGCCGACTGGGTCGGCGCGGCCGGGTGGCGGAGGATCACGGCGACGATGGCGATCACCACGACGGCGCCGATTGCGATGAACCAGCGCCCCCTACTGGACATGGATGCGCACCTCCGCGTCCCCGCCCGGGGTCCAGCCCGCGGTATCCGGACAGGTGATGGTCACGGGGATCCTCTGCGTCACCTTGGTGAACGTCGAGCTGGACGCGCCGGCCGGCAGCAGCGAGAAGACGGACTGCGTCGCCTGCTGGATGGCCGAGACGGAGCAACTGAAGGTCTGGCCGGCAAGGGCGTCCACGGTGACGTCGACCTTCTGGCCCACGCGCACGCGGCCGATGCTCGTCTCGGGGATGTTGGCCGTGACCCAGAGGTCGTGCGGGTTGATCTCGGCCGCCAGCGGCGTGCCGAGCGAGGGATCGACCTGCTGGCCGACGACGGCGGAGTTCTGGACGATGACGCCGTTCAGCGGTGCCGTGATGGGGACGCCCACGGACGGGGTGGCGCCGGGCGACGTGGCGCCCGAGGGCGCCGCGATCGAGCCGAGGACCTGCCCGGCCTGTACCTGCTGGCTCAGGCTCGCCCCCCAGGTCGACAGCGTGCCCGCCGCGGTCGGGTAGATGTAGACCACGTTGCCCGTGACGTTGGCGTCGCTGCTGGACACGTACAGGGTGCCCTGCACGTAGTAGTAGGCCACGACGGCCAGGATCGCCACGATGCCCACGATCAGAACCGGCAGGATCACGCGCCGCCGTGCCCCGCCCGCCGGCGCCGCCTGCCGGGGGCCACCGCTCGGGGCCGTGGGCGGCGCGCCTGGAGCCGGGTTGGTGGCGCCCCCCGCCGAAGACTCGCTCATCTCGCTACCTCTCCTTTGAACCCGCTCGCGCGCGGATGACCGCGCGCTCCCCTGAACCCGCTCGCGCGCGGATGACCGCGCGCTCCCCTGAACCCGCTCGCGCGCGGATCACCGCGCGCTTCCCCTGAACCCGCTCGCGCGCGGATCACCGCGCGCTTCCCCTGAACCCGCTCGCGCGCGGATCACCGCGCGCTTCCCTGAACCCGCTCGCGCGCGGATCACCGCGCGCTTCCCTGAACCCGCTCGCGCGCGGATCACCGCGCGCTTCCCCTGAACCCGCTCGCGCGCGGATCACCGCGCGCTTCCTACTCCGCGACCACGGGACGTGTCCCCGCCGGTGGCGCGGCCGGGCGCTGCCCGCGCAGGAGCCACGCCAGGCCGAAGCCGACGGCGGCGGACACGGCGGCCCACAGCCATACGTCCTTGACGGCGTCGGTGTACGCGCGGGCGAAGATCACCCGGGCCGCCGCCTCGCCGGCAACGGCCTGCGCGCTCTGGATCACCGGCAGGTGGGTCAGCTGCGCGGCCGGGGCGCTCAGCGCCCGCACGAGGCTCGCGAAGCCCCGGTTGAACGGTGTCAACGACCAGGAGAGCTGAGCCTGCCGCGCCCCCATGCTGCCCGTGAACACCGAGGTCAGGGCGGCCAGGCCGAAGGAGGCCGCCGCGCGCTGGATGATGTTGTTGATGGCGGAGGCGCGGGCGATCTCCTCCCCGGGGATCACCGCGAGACCCGCGGTCATCGTCGGCATCATGGTGAGGCCAACACCCGTCTCGCGCAACATCATCATCAGCATGATCGTCGTGCGGGGCGTCTCCGGGTCGATGCCGCGCAGCAGCAGGGTGGCGACCGTCATCAGGGCCATGCCGATGACGGCGGGCACCCTGGCGCCGATCTTGTCATACAGCCGCCCCGCGACGGGCATGAGCATCCCCATCATGAGCGCGGCCGGCATCAGGGTGACGCCGGTGGGCATGGCGCCCACGCCCTGGACGGTCTGCATGTAGAGGGGCACGTAGTACGTGCCGGAGTAAAGGCAGGTGACGATGACCGGGATCATGATCGAGGTGAGCGTGAACGTGCGGTTGCGGAAAACCCTGATGTCGAGCAGGGGCTCAGGCGTGTTCAGCTCGATCAGCACGAACAGCACCAGCAGCCAGACCGCGGCGAGCGCCATCAGCACGATGGCCTCCGAGGTCCAGCCCCAGACGGCGCCCTCGTTCAGCGCGTAAAGGAGCAGGCCAAGGCCGGAGGAGGCCGTGAGAAAGCCCCAGAAGTCGAAGGAGCGGCCCCGCTGGCCCGCCAGGGGCGGCAGGACCGCGAACGCCATCAGGATCGCGACGATGCCGATCGGCACGTTGACGTAGAAGATCAGGCGCCAGTCCACGTACTGCACCAGATAGCCGCCCAGGGTCGGGCCGATGGCGGGCGCCAGGGCGATGGTGATGCCGAACACGCCCGCCCAGGTTCCGATGCGGTCGCGGGGCACGATGCGGTAGATCATCGCCATGGTGATGGGGCCGAGCAGCCCCCCGCCGATGGCCTGCAGCGCCCGGAAGAAGATCAGGGCGCCGATGCTCCAGGAAAGACCGGACAGCGCCGACCCGGCCGTGAAGATGATCAGCGCCACCTGGTAGATCCGGGACATGCCGAAGCGGTCGGCCAGCCAGCCGCTGACGGGCACGCAGACCCCGGTCATCAGCAGGTAGACCGTGACCACCCAGTCGATCTGGTCGGCGCTGGCGCCGAACTGGGCCTGGAGCGTGGGGATGGCGACGTTGACGATCGTGCTGTCGAGAAAGGACATGAAGGAGCCGATGATGATGACGAGGATGGCTAGGACGAGGGCCGTGCCGCCCAGGGCGGCGTCGGATTCGCGCTGTGGGGTCATCTCGCCATCCCACCCCGAACACCCGGAATCAGGTTTGCTTATATACGTTTACCTGATATACTGAAGATGTGTCAAGCGACCGTGTGGACCCGCCCGTCATCTATCTGATGCGGCAAATGGGCCGGGCGCTGTTTGTGTCGGTCCAGCGGGAGCTCGCGCGCTTTCACGTGACGCCACCCCAGATGGCGGTCCTCGTCGCCATCGACATGACCCCGGGCGTGTCGGCGGCACATCTCGCCGAGACGCACTTCATGACACCCCAGAGCATGGGCGCCATCATCGCCGAGCTGCGTCAGGCGGGTCTGCTGACGCGCCGCCCCCACCCGCGCGGCGGGCGCGCGCTTCAGGTGGAGCTGACGGACGCCGGGCGCGAGGTGCTGGCCGCGGCCAAGGCGGCCATGGTGCGCGCGGAGAGTCAGCTGCTGGGAGGACTCGACCCGGGCGAGCAGGAGGCGCTGAAGGCGCTGCTCACCCGGTGTCTGTCGGCCATCCAGTCTTAGTGCGGGATCGCGGCCAGAACCCTCGCCGCCTGCGCACGCGTCGCAACGGCCAGCGGTTGCCGCGTGCCGTCCCGCAAGCCGCCGCTCAGGCAGCCGACCGCACGGAGGTCTCGACGCCGGACAGGGCCCCGGCGCCGGTCCGCCCATCGCCGGCGAAGCGGCGTGTGGCCGTGTCCGTGAGCTTCAGGGCCGGCGCCAGCGTTCACCGCCACCTGCTCGCGCGTCAGCGTCGCATCCGGGTCGAGCGTCGTCGCCGTGACGCCGTCCACGATCCCCGCCCGCACGGCCGCTGACACGTGGCGTGCATACCAGGCCGACGCCGCCTCCGTCCGCGAAGGGGCCGAAGACCACGGGATCCGCGGCGCGGACGCGCCGCGGCACGACATCGCCTCGGAGCCCGGAAGGTCCGGCCGGTCGGCGAGGCGTAGTGGGAGGGCATCAAGCGCGCGGTCACCCCCGCGCGCGAGCGAGTCCAATGGAGGTGGGTTCACCATGGCCGAAGGGACACCCGACGTCGCGGCCCTGAAGCAGGCCGTCTGCAGCGCGGTCGACCAGATGGCGCCGCGGCTCATCGCGCTCAGCCACCGCATCCACGAGAACCCCGAGTTTCAGTACGAGGAGCACAAGGCCTCCGCCTGGCTCTGCGAGTTCCTCAACGAGGAGGGGCTCGGGGCCGAGCTCGGTGCCTGCGGCATGCCGACCGCGTTCGCGGGCGGGCGGGACGGGAAGGCGCCGGGACCGACGGTGGCCTTCATCGCGGAGTACGACGCGCTGCGCGGGCTCGGGCACGCGTGCGGCCACAACATCCTCGGCACCAGCAACGCGGGCGCGGCGGCGGCGCTGGCGCGGGTGATGCCGCAGTTGGCGGGGCGCATGCGCATCTATGGGACGCCGGCCGAGGAGGGCGGCGGCGGCAAGATCCCCTTCGTGCGCGAGGGCATGTTCCGCGACGTGGACGCGGCCATCAGCATGCACCCGGGCGGGGGCGCGCGGCCGAACTCGCTGGGCGGGCGGTGCCTGGCCTCGCAGAAGGTGACGTTCAAGTACCACGGCAGGCCGGCGCACGCGGCCGGCAACCCGCATGACGGGATCAACGCGCTGGATGCCTGCATCCAGACGTTCAACGGGATCAACGCGCTGCGCCAGCACCTGCGCCAGGAGGTGCGCATCCACGGCATCATCCGCCACGGCGGCACGGCGGCCAACGTGACGCCGGACTTCGCGCAGGCGGAGTTCGCCGTGCGGGCGCCGACGACGCCGGAGTGCCGCGAGGTGTATCAGAAGGTGCTGCGCTGCGCCGAGGGCGGGGCGGCGGCGGCCGGGGCGCGGCTGGAGGTCGTCGAAGGGCCGTTCTATGAGGAGACCAACCCCAACGGGGCGCTGGGCGGCGCGGCCATGGCCAACATGGAGGCGCTGGCGCTGCCGGTGGTGGCGCCGAGCGGGGGCGTCGCCTCGCACTCGACCGACCTCGGCAACGTGAGCCGGGTCGTGCCGACCGTATCCGTCAACATCAATATCGCGGGGAAGGGGATTCAGCCCCACCAGCACGAGTTCGCGGTGGCGGCGGCCTCGGCGGACGGCGACAGGGCCGTCGTCGCGGCGGCGAAGGTCATGGCCATGACCGCCATCGACGTGCTGACGGACCCGGCGCTGCGGCAGCGGGCCGCGGAGGAGTTCCGCGCCAGCATGGCGGCGGAGCAGGCGGCGGCCGCGGCCGGGTAGGGCGCGGGCTGGGGCCGAGAGGCCGGGCCGGCGGTTCGATCGGGGGAAGAGGCGTACTGCGCGCGTCCTGACAGGGGGCGGGGACATCCCGCTCCCTGCCCTTTTCTCCGCTTGCCACCCGAGCCGGGGGACGATACGTGGATACGTGGATAGTTGTCCGCATATGGCCGCCGGGTGCGGGTCGGTCCGGCGGCACGGGACGGTGAGGACGCATGGGGGTGACCACCGCGGAAAGCGTGGCCGGCCGGCGCGTCGCCCGCACCATCGGCCAGGTCTTTGGCGTGGTCGTCCACAGCAGGGGCTCGGCGGCAACCTGGCGGCCCTCTTCAAGTCGCTCGGCGGGGGCGAGATCCACCAGTACACCACACCCGCATCCTGGAGGACGCCTGCCGCCAGGCCGTCGACCGGATGGTCGGAAACGCCCACGCGATGGGCGCCGACGCCGTGGTGATGATGCCGTGGTGATGATGCCGTGGTGATGATGCCGTGGTGATGATGCGGTTCGATTCCTCGGAGCTGGGCCAGACGATGGCCGAGGTCGTCGCGTACGGCACGGCTGTGGTGCTTGCGCCGGAGTCGAGCTGAAGCGGTGCTGGCCATCGCGATCATGGAGATCGGGGCCGTGGTCGTGGCAGCCGCCGTCGGGTACTGGCTCTGGGACCGGCACCGGTACCGGGGGTCGGCGCGCGACACCTCAACGCTGCAGCGCACGGACGAAGTCTTCGTCGACCCGGCGACGGGACGGCGCGTGCGCGTGTACTTCGATCCGCGGACCGGCCAGCGTGCGTGACGCACGCGCCGACCGAGCGACCCGCCCGCCCGCCGGGTGGCACCCTTGCCGCCATCGTGACGCCCTTGCCCGCGGGATGGGCTCGCCGGTGGGGTGACATGCCCGCCCGCGCGGTTGCGCCCACGCCCGCAGCGTGACGCGCCCGCCGACCGAAGCGACGCGGTCGTCCCCCGCCGTCACGGCGCCTGCGTCCGCGCCCCCGTGCTGAGAACCACGGCCGCCACGGTCGCGGCAAGCGCGGGCAGCGCTGCGGCCGCCCCCGGGACCGGTCCGCCCGCGAGCCCCCCGGCCACGGCGCCGACCACATAGGCGGCGAACACGGCCAGCTGGCGCTTTGTCGCATACGGGAAGGCAACCCGCGGCGCCGCGCCCATGATCGACTGCACGATGCTCGCCAGCGTGCCC
>JAJYVM010000459.1 GCA_021792015.1 Bacillota bacterium
GAGGAGTCCGTCCTGGAGTGGGACCCGGAGGACGACGAGGACGACGAGGACGACGCGGATGAGGACGAAGAGCCCGGGGACGACGAGGACGAAGACGGGCGGGGTTAGGTCGCGGTAGACGCCCGGCAGGAAGACGATCCGGGGCGGCCCGTTCGCCGGCGGCTCCGCCGTGGTGCGGTGCTGGTCTGGGCGTGCGTGGCCATTTTGGCTGCCGCGGTGGGCGGGGCTCTTTTGGGCGTGCACGCGGCCGGTCCCGTCAATCCGGCTGACCACAGCATGAAGCGCGTTGTGATCGCCCGGGGAACGCGGACCACCGCCATCGCCCATCAGCTGGTCGGCGCCGGGGTGCTGCGCTCCGCGCTGATGTTCGACGCCATGGCCCACTGGGACGGCGTGGCCTCGCGCTTGCAGGCGGGCGAATATGACTTCAGCCCGTCCATGTCCACCCTGCAGATCCTGGCGCGCATCGCCAACGGCGACGTGATCACCTACCGGATCACGGTGCCCGACGGCTCCGACGTGGCCCAGATCGCCAGGATCGTCGCCGCGGCGGGCCTTTGGAGCCAGAAGCAGATGCTGGCGGCGGCCAAGGACCGCAGCCTCGTGGCCCAGTGGGTGCCGGCGGGGGCGCCCGTGCGCTACCCCGTCGAGGGATACCTTTACCCAGACACGTACACGTTTACGCGCAGCGACACGCCCCACGACGTCCTGGCCACCATGGTGGCCGACTTCCAGCGGCTCGCGGGGCCGATGCTCAGTCAGGCTGCCGCCAAGGGGCTCACCGTGAACCAGTGGGTGACGCTGGCCTCCATGGTGGAGCGCGAGGCGGCGACGCCGACCGACCAGGCGGGCGTGGCCGCGGTCTTCCTCAACCGCCTCAAGATCGGCATGCCGCTGCAGTCGGATCCGACGGTGCTCTACGCGGTCGGGCAGACGGGCGGCGAGCTGACGGCCGCCGACCTCGCCGTGGCTTCGCCCTACAACACCTACCACACGGCGGCGCTGCCGCCGGGGCCGATCGCCAGCCCGGATGTCACCGCCCTCAACGCCGTCCTGCATCCCGCCGACACGACGGCGCTCTACTTCATCGCCAAGCCGGACGGCAAGCTGCTCTTCGCGAAGACGTACGCGCAGCAGCTTGCCAACGAGCAGGAATACCTGCGGCCCGCCGGGTAGGGCAGCGCCGGATCACGGCGGCCGCTTCGGCCGGTCGGGGCGCTGGACCCGCTTCAGCGCGCGCACTCCGCCGCCGCGGGTCAGACCGGCCCGTCAGCGGGCGCGCCGCCATCCGGCGGGCACCGCCACCCAGACGGCGGCCCACACGGCGGCGCCGGCCGCGTAGCCGGCGATCACGTCCGTTGGCCAATGCACGCCGAGCACCAGCCGGCTGAGGCCCAGGGCAAGGGCCAGCGCCGCCCACGCCGCCAGCACAGCGATGGGCGGGCCGCGGCGGGCGCCCGCCACCAGCAGGGCGGCGATCGCGCCGTAAAAGCCGACGGCGAAGAGGGCGTGCCCGCTGGGATAGCTGGCCCCCGCCACGAAGGCATGGGGGAACAGGGCGGGCCGCGGCCGCGCGAACAGGCGCTTGCAGCCATAGTCCACCGCCGTCAGGGCGCCGGTCGCCGCGACAAGGCGCACGGTCCGCCAGCCGTCCCCTTGGAGCCAGAACCACGCGACGGCGAGGATGAACACCGGGATGATGACGACAGGGTAGCCGAGGGAGCTGATGTCGCCCGCGGCCCCGGTGAGGGCCGGGCCGCAGCTCGCATGGATGGCCAGCAGCCAGGCGCGCTCCCAGGGCGCTCCGGCATCGACCACGGCGACGGCGTGAAAGGCCCACAGCAGCAGCGCCGCGAGCACGGCGCCCACGCAGCCGCCCAGGAGCGCGCGACCCGCCAGCGCGGCGCGCAGGTTGACCCGGCGGGCGCCTCGCCGGCTGGCCCTGGCGGCCCGGATCGCGCGCTTGCCCTGGCCGCCGGCCGCCCCGTCGTTCACAAAAGCGCCGCCCCTCCGCGGATGTCGATCGCCGGCCGCCGCGTCGGCGTCGGGCGGGTGCCCGCCGTGTCCCGCGTCGCTGCCGCCCGGATCGTGGCTTGCGGTTCCGGTCGTTGGCGCCAACGGCGCCTCCTAGCGGCCACGAATCCGCCGCCGACACGACACCGAGGCGCCGGGCCGGGCGCACGCCGCCGGCTCGCCCGCGCCGCCGCCGGGCGGCGTGCGCTGGGCGGCCGCTCGAATTCACAGTAGGTTCACCAGGACTTGATCGAACCTTGATCTGCCTTGAGTAGGCTGAGCGTGTTCGATCGAGGAGGTGCTCGGCCTTGTCCACGGCAGCCTACCCGGTCCGCACTCGCGATCAGGTCGACGGCCTGCGTGCGGCGCTCGACCGCATGGCGGCGTTCGCGGAGGCGCGCCTGGCCGCGCTCCGACGCGAGGATTACCCGAACGAGCGGGCCTTCAAGCGCGAGCTGACCCGGCGCCGCAACGCCGTCCAGCGGGCCAACCGCATTCGCCAGGCGATGGGCGCGTAGGGCCTGGTCCGGAGCCCCGCTGCCGAAAGCCGCCGCGGTGCGAAATGGCGCGGCACCCTCGCCTTGGCCCAACGGGGACCAGTGGTCGCCGACGGGCGGCCAGCCTGGTGCTCGCCCTGCATGCCTTGCACCGCACGGCGAATCGTGGTCCGATGTCCTCGGGGAGTGGGCCTTGCGCAAGGAGGTCCGGTGGTGGTGCGATGACTCGGCCAACGACCTCGCGGCGGCGGCCGACCTCTTTGGCACCGGGCGATGGAGTCTCACCGTGTTCTTGGCCCGCCAGGCCGTGGAGAAGATGCTGAAGGCGGCACACCTCCACCTTCTGCGGCGCCCGGCGCCACGGGAGCACAACCTGGCCGACCTGATGCGCCTTCTGCGCCTGAACCCGCCGGCCGAGGTCGTCGCCCACCTGGCCTGGCTGAACCCCCACTACACGACGACGCGCTATGTGGACGCCGCCGTGGGACCGCCCATGGCCGTGTACCAGCGCGATGTCGCCGAGGAGGCGCTCCGGCGCGCGCAGGAGGTCGTCGCGTGGTTGACGGAGCGATTGACCTAGCGGACCTGCGGCAGGTGATCGCCGAGTTCCTTGCGCGAGCGGGCGCCGAGTTCGGCATCCTCTTCGGGTCACGCGCCCGCGGCGACCACCTGCTGGGCAGCGACGTCGACCTCGTCGTCGTGGGTCGCGTGTTCGCGGGCGTGTCCTGGC
>JAJYVM010000460.1 GCA_021792015.1 Bacillota bacterium
GGTGGCAGGGACCGGGCCCGGCGCGGTCCGCCCCCGGGCGCACGCCGGCGGCTGCCCCCGGCCCTACCGGGCACAGGGCCGCACCGCTCATGCCTGCGGCCCCCCCGGCGCCTGGGGATCCTTGGGGCCGTGGTCCGCATCCCCCTGGTAGTACCCGTCCCCATATACCCCGTACTCGCGATCGGCTGCCGACAGGTCGTTCAGGACCGTACCCAGGATGTCGACGCCACCCTCGCGCAGCAGGGCGACGGCCCGCTGCAGGGACTTGTCGCGCGTGGCGGCGGCGCGCGCCACCACGATCACGTGCCCCGTGCGCCGCGCCACCACCAGCGGGTCGGTCACCACCAGCAGCGGCGGCGTGTCGAAGATGACGTGGTCGTAGGATGCGGTCCAGCGGGCCAGGGCGGCCGCCAGGCCCGGTCGCTCCAGCAGCTCCGCCGGATTGGGCGGGACGGCCCCGCTGGCCAGCACGTCCAGCCCCTCGACCCCCGACTCCTGGATGGCCTCGTCCCCGCAGGCGCCGGCAAGGAATTGGCTGAGGCCCTGGACCTTGCCGAGACCGAAGAGGTCGGCCTGGCGCGGCTGGCGCAGGTCGGCGTCCACCAGCAGGACCCGGCGGCCGGTCATCGCCAGCACCGCCGCCAGGTTGGCGGCGCAGACGCTCTTGCCCTCATCGGGCGCGGCGCTGGTCACGGCAAAGGCCCGCGTCTTTTCGGCAGGCAGGAACTGCAGCGAGGTGCGCAGGCTGCGGAAGGCCTCGGCGGTCCCCGAGCGCGGCGCCTTGACCACGAAGAGATCGGGCGAGCCAAACGCGGGCGCGTTCACCATCAGGCCCCCAAGTCCAAGATCACTGCCCGCCATGCGGGATGACGGCCAGCGTCGGCAGCTCCGTCAGGCGGCGAATGTCGTCCGGGTTCTTGACCGTGTTGTCCAGCTGCTCCAGCAGCAGGGCAAGCCCGGCCGCGGCGACCAGTCCGACCAGGAAGGCCAGGGCGACATTCAGCTTCTTGTTGGGCTTGACGGGCACCGTGGGCACGGTGGCCGGGGCGGCGACGGTCACCACGGGGTTGCCGCCGCCGTCCGATGCCGCCACCTGGCTCTGGGTCAGTCCCGCCGCCAGCGTCTGGTAGGTCTGCGTGAGCTGGCTGACCTTCTGGCTCAACCCCTGAATGGTCGCCTGGTCCCCCGGGGAGACGGTCGGCATGGCGGCCAGGTCCTGCTTGACGCTGGCGATCGACGAGCGGAGCTGATTCACGGTCGCGCCGTCCTGAGCCACGGACACCGACAGCTGGCTCTGCTTGCTCACCAGGTCCTGGTAGACGGGGTTGGCCGGCGCCAGCGGGGTCGCCCCCGGCAGGGTGGCCGGGATGCTCTGCAGCTGCTGGGTGAGGTTTTGCACGGCCGCCTTGGTGGCGCTGAGGCTGACCTCGGTGTTCACCAACTGGCTCTGGAGGCTGACCATCTCCTGGGTGCCGCCGGCCTCGGCCAGGGCCGTTGTGTTGTATCCGAACGCCTGGATCTGCTGCTGGATCTGCCCGATGGTCGCCTGGTCCTGGGCGATGGTCACCTGGTCGTTGGCCAGCTGCTGCTGCAGGCTCTGATACAGGGGGTTGGGCTCGGGCCCGCTTGCGGCCGTGGCGCTGGCCGTGGCGCTGGCCGTGGCCGCGCTGCCCTGATCGGGCGGTAGCGTGGCCGGGGTCGTCCTCAGTTGCGCCTGCACGCTGGCCAGGCCCGCCTGGTCGGACTTGAGGGCGATCTCGGCCGTCACCAGCTGTCCCTGCAGGGCGATCAGCTGCTGGTTGTCGGCGGTGACCCGCGCCTGGGCGTCGGAGGTGGTGCCGGCGGCGGCCTGGGCCCGCGCCAACGCAGCCGTGGCCTGCTGCAGCTGAGCCTGGGCCGCAGCCGCCTGCTGGCTGAGGAAGGCGGTCGCCTGGGTCAGCTTGGCCTGGTTCTGGGCCTGGATCGTCTGCTGGTAGACCTGGGTGAGCGTGTTGGCCACCGCGGCGTCCTGCCGGGGATCCGGTCCGGACACGGCGACGTTGATCAGGTTGGTGGTCGGGTCGGCGCTGGCCTTGACCATGCCGCCGACGGCGGCCGCGCTGAGCAGGATGCCCTGAGCCCGCAGCGCTTTGGCGGTGCCCTTGAGGACCTCGGGGTTGGTGACCTGCCAGACGTAGGTCCCGAGGGTGGCCGGCGCGACCTGGGAAACGCTCTGCACAACACCCTGCAGGCCCTGCCCCGGATTGCCGGTGCCGCCGCTCGGCGTCTGCGCGGGCACCGCCTGCGACACGCTGAGGGTCGCCGTCGCCTGGTAGACCTTCGGCAGGACGAAAAAGCTGAGAAATCCCGCCGTACCGACGGCGGCGATCGTTACGACGGCCATCACCCACCGCCACTTGCCGAAGATGGCGAGGATCTGGCGCAGCTCCAGCCCGGCTTGGCTAACCTGGCCCGCGGTATTGACGGTCATCCCTGATTCACCTCGCGCGCAAATCCGGTTAGACGGAGCACCTCGCTGCGTTCGGCCACGGCGCCTGCATCCCGGCGCAGGGGGGCGAACGTCGCCGCTGCCAGCGCGCCCCGCCCGTCGCGCTGCTGCACGGCCGCCAGCCAGATGCGGGCCTCGCTGGCAATGCCGGCAGCGCGGCTGCTGAGGAGGGGCGTGAGCAGGCCAGCGGCCTGCGGCCAGCGGCCCAGCAGGGCGTCGGCCTGGGCCTCGGCCAGCACGCCGGCCGCCGGCAGGGCGGGCGGGTCAAACTTGGCCGCGGCCAGGGCGTTCGTCCGGCTGGCATAGAGCTGGCGGAGGTCGGCGCCCAAGCCCCCGACCCGCTGCAGGGCCCTGCCGGCCGCCGTGAAGTCCCCCGCGCCCAGGTCGCCGATGGCCGCGTGGATCAGGGCCTGGCCGGCCAGGGTGGCCACCGTGGGATCCAGGGGGAAGCTGGCCAGCAGGGCCCCGGCCCCGCTGGCCACGCCGGGCCAGTGGTTGGTGGCCGCCAGCACGTTCACGGCCGTGGTGTCCACCTGGAAGTTGCCGGGGCCGAACTGCATGGCGGCCAGGGCCGTGTCCGCGGCCTGCTGCCGGAAGGCCGCGTTGTGGGCGGTGTCGAAGGCCACGGTCAGGAGCTGGGCCTTGTCCGCCAGCACGCTGGGGTCCAGGGGCTCCAGGTGCAGCGCCGCCTGGTACTTGGTGTAGGCGGTGGCATACTGCTTGGCGGTGAGG
>JAJYVM010000461.1 GCA_021792015.1 Bacillota bacterium
CCTTGAAGTCTAGGGGTTGCATGGATACGACCAGCCGGGACGCCAGTCGAGGGGCGCGGCGATGAGCTCGGCCAGGTCGGCGCCGGTCATGAGGCGCGCCACGGCCCAGCGCGTGGCGGCGTGGCCGATGACCAGGATGCGGCCGCCGGGCCAGTCGCGGCGGATCTCCGCCAGGCAGTCGGCCACACGGGCCACGGCCTGGCGATCGCTCTCGCCGTTGGGGAAGGGCGTCTGGATGTGGGCCAGGCGGGACAACGTCGCGGCGGGCGAGCCGTTCAGGTCACCGTAGTTGCACTCGCGCAGGCGCGGATCGTGCACCATGGGGAGTGGCGCGCCGGCGGCGGGGAAGGCGATCGGGGCCGTCTCGATGGCC
The DNA here is from genome assembly GCA_021792015.1 of Bacillota bacterium. Classification (GTDB taxonomy): domain Bacteria; phylum Bacillota; class Sulfobacillia; order RBS10-35; family JAJYVM01; genus JAJYVM01. The sequence goes on from JAJYVM010000461.1 coordinate 374, forward strand.
TGGCTCCGATCTGAGGTGTGGACGGCATCGGCCCAACCGCGGCGGCGCTGGCGCAGCGCGGCGGCCGGACGGCGACCGGTGGGGGAAGGGCGCACGGGTCTACGCATCACGCATGGCCTCCGCCGTCCATGGCTGCGGTCGCGATGCCGCGCTCGTTGTCCACGGTGGTCGCGTGCGTCTCGAAGACGAGGTCGAGTGCCATACGGTGGATTTCGCCAGGGTGGCCGGGACTCCCGCCCCTGGCGGCGAATGGGGGCTGGAGGTGGTCGGGGCGCGGCCGGGGCGCTGGGGCGTGCGGGTGCTGCTCGTGCTGCTGGCGGTGGTGGCGCTGCTGCCGCCATCGGGGTTCGACTTCTCCAACCGCGTGCCGGTGCACGCCGGGTCGCCGCCGGGGACGGCGGTGCCGGGACCTCCCACGCTGGCGGCGCTGCTGCGCATCTTCCCGACGGCGATGACGCCGTCGCGCTTCCGTGCGGCGTTTGGCATGCCGTCGCAGCCGGACGGCGCCGGGCAGCGCATCGCGCTGGTCGAGGTGGAGAACGGGTTCGATCCGGCGGCGCTGGCGAAGTTTGATAAGGCCTTCGGGCTGCCGCCGGCCCACGTGCAGGTGATCGACGCCAGCGGCGGGCCGCTGCCCAAGGCGCACGCGGCGGACGAGACGATGCTCGACGTGGAGTGGGCGCACGCGCTGGCGCCCGCGGCGACGCTCGGCGTCATCGTGTGGGTGGTGCCGGGCATCCAGACGGGCGAGGCGTGGCTGGCGACGGCGCTGCGGTCGTTCCGGCCCACCGTGGTCTCCGTGTCGGCGGTGGCGGCGGGGCCATGGGCGGTGGCGGCGGCGCGCATCGGCTTCAGCATGGGCTGGGCGCCGATCAACGGCTACCCGACCTTCGTCAGCACGGGCGACGGCGGGCAGGGGCTGGGGCTGCCCTCGCTGATGCCGGGCGTGGCGGCCGTGGGCGGCGTGGCGCGGGGGCCGGGCGGCACCAGCTGGGTGCCCTGGACGGCCAGCGGCGGCGGCTACGCGGACTGGGTGGCCAACCGGCCGGCGTGGCAGAGCCCCAACTCCAGCCGGTGGCGGGGCGTGCCGGACGTGTCCTGGCTGGCGGGGGCGCCGGGGCTGGTGAGCTACGTGGACGGGTGGATCGACCTCGAGGGCACCAGCGCCGCCACGCCGGAGTGGGCGGCGCTGTGGGCGCTGGCCGACCAGTTGCGGAGCCAGCGGGGGCTGCCGCCGCTGGCGGCGCCGGCGCCGGCGGCGCTGTATGCCGTGGCGCGGCGGGACCCGGCGGCGTTCGTGCAGCCGGCCGGGGTCGGCGCGCCGGGCACGTGGAACCCGCGCTCGGGGCTCGGCATCCCGCAGCCGCGCGTCATGCTGTCTGCGCTGGCGGCCCTGCCGGCGGGGTGCTGCCGCGAGCCGGTGGCGCCGTTCGGCTACCTGCCGGAGATGGCGGCGCTGGTGCTTGCGGGCGTGGCGCTCTACATCCTGGGGGCCGGGTCGCCAGGCTGGCGGGTGACGGTGGCCGGGGCGGCCGCGTGGGTCATCGGGCTGGTGGCGACGGGTGCCGCAGCCTACCTGCAGTCGGCGGCGGGACCGCACCCCGACCTGCCGGCGATCGTGCTGTTCGTGGTGGCGGCCGCGTGCGCGGCGCTGCCGGCGCGGGAGCGGGGGCCGGCCTCCGGCGCATGAGCGGCGCAGGGGCGGGCGCCACGCGGGCGCGCGTGCAGGGTCACGGTCGACGCGCAGGGCCCGCGACCGTTGACCCGTGGACGCGGGTGCGGCAGCGGCCGGCGCTGGTGTGGCGGATGCCGCCACCGCGGTGGCACGGGAGGCAGGCGAGCGCCAGATTGACGACCACGTACGTGGCCCTGCTGCGCGGGATCAACGTCGGCGGTCGGACCCTGCGCATGGAGGCGCTGCGGCCGGTGATCGCCGGGATGGGCCTGCAGGATGTGCGGACATACATCCAGAGCGGCAACGTGCTGTTCCGGAGCGACGGCGCCGTCGAGGCGGCTGAGCTCGAGCGCGCCATCGCCGACGCCTTCGGGATGCCGGTTGGCGTCCTGCTGCGCACCGCGGATGAGATGGCGGCCGTCAGCCGGGCCAACCCGTTCGTGGGGCGCGACGGCAACCCGCGGCACCTGCATGTGACCTTTCTGACGAACGAGCCCGCCGGGGATCTGGCGGGTGTCAGCCACCCGCCGGAAGAGCACCACCTCGCAGGGCGCGAGATCTATCTCCTCTGCCCCAACGGCTACGGGGAGAGCAAGCTCGGCAACGCGTTCTTCGAGCGGCGGCTGAAGGTCGCCGCGACGACGCGAAACTGGGCGACCGTGATGCGCCTGACGGAGATGGCGGCAGGGATGGCGGCAGGGATGGCGTGATGGTGGAGCGGCCGGCGGACTGAGCGGGACGCTATGCGGCGTGGCGGCCCGTGGCGCTGCCAAAGATCGCGGCCCACGACAAGGGCGCGTATGCCGGCCACCCGTACGTGGAGCTGGATCCGATGACGCGGCTGGCCCCGGCAGCGGCGCCTGGCCCTGGTGAGCAGCGGCCGGCTGAGCCTGCCGGATCAGGAGCCGTTTGATGCCGCCAGCCTCGAAGGGCCAGCCGAAGCGCCTCTCCAGCACGTTCCGTTTTGCACCGGCCGCTGGTTCGGCGACGAGCGTGATCATCAAGCACAGATCCCCAAGGAGATCGAGCTCTTCGGCCTGTTGCGGCGCCGGCCACAGGGCCGGCACCGCTGCGAACGCCCGCCAGCCGCCGCCGCACTCATGCTGCTGGCGTTCGCCAAGCCCTGGCCCACCAACGGCAGTAGCGCGCCCGCCA
>JAJYVM010000019.1 GCA_021792015.1 Bacillota bacterium
CAGCAGCCTGAGAAAGAATGTGACGGCCACCCCGACCAAGGCGCCGACCCCAGATCCGAGCAGGAGCCACTCGACCAGCGTCACGCTCATCAGAAGCGGCTCCGCCAGCTTCCGCAGGATGGGCTGGAAGGGGTCACGCCGCATGGTGCGCAGAACCCTTCGCGTGTGCTGGCCGGTGCCGGTCGCCCGCTGCCGTGCGAGACGGCTGGGAGATGTGGCGACGCGCGTTCCGGTCCGGAGGCCGGCTGGCGTGCGACCGGCCCGGATACCAGGCAGCCAGGGCGCAGGCATTGGCGGCCGCTGCGGGGTCCGCTGCCCCCGTATGGCTGCCGCGCCCCGCTTCGGGCCGCGATCTCAACGGCAGCCCCCGTCCGTGGCGGCCTGGGTAGGATCGGGCGGCCCGGCGCCCTGACGCACCCGGATGCTTTTGCCCTCCTTGATTTCCGACGACGCGCGCGGCCGTCCGCATCGCAGGGGCCCTATCTGACCCCGAGGCCGGCCCTGCCAGCCTCATCGTACCTCTGTCCTGTAAGAAGACCTGTCGCGTATTGCTGCCCTCCATCGCCCCGGAGCAATTCCCGAGAAACCGTTCGACACCATCCGTCATATCTCGACGTTGACGCCCTGGGGCCGTATGTACAGCGCTTTGTCCAGTGTTAGTGCCGGGCTCCAGCCCGCAGGCGGCGCTCCTTCAGCGCGCGCTCGGCTGCGTCCACGGCCTCCCTTTCGGCGCCGAAGAGCGTGACCACGTCGCCCGGCTGCAGCGCCGTGCTGCCGGAGGGCACGATCGTGCGCGGGCCGCGCCGGACGCTCACCAGCAGGGCGCCGACGGGCAGGTCGAGGTCGCGCACGGCGGCCGGTGCACCGGCCGGAAGGATCACCTCGCGGAACTGGCCACGCGAGGCCTGCTCGTCCCCGAACTTGGCCTGCTGCAGGATCCGCTCGGCGTCCGCGAGCTGGCTGCGGCCGGTGGCGTAGAGCAGGACGCGGTCGCCGGCGCAGAGCCCGGTGTCGCCGCGCACGGCCAGCTCGGTGTCACCGCGGGTCACGGCCACCAGCACGACGCCGCGGGGCAGGTGGAAGCCCAGCGCGGAGACCGGCACGCCGCCCTCCGCCGGCCAGCCCGAGCCGAGCTCGACCTCGCGGAAGCGGCCGCCGCTCCGCCGGCCGACCGGCGGCCCGCTGACGTCGGTGTTGCGACGCGTCTCGATCGTGGCCACGGTCTGGCGGTAGTAGGCCGCCAGCACGCTCTCGTGCGAGACGACGCCGATCAGCTGGCGCGAGCGGGTGTCGGTCACCACGGGCAGGATGGTGACGCCGTGGACGCCGAAGCGGCGCATGGCGTCGTCCAGGGAGGCGTTGGGCGTGAGGACCGGCACGTCGCGGCGGGCCAGCTGGCCGACGTCGGGCTGCGGCTCGGCCCCGCCGACGGTCTCGAACACCCGGGCTCCGTCCAGGACACCGGCCAGCTGGCCGGAGGCGTCCAATACCACGGCGGCGCGGGCACCGGACTCGGTCAGGATGCGCGCGGCCTGCTCGGCCGTATCGGCGGTGGCCAGCGTCACCGGCTTGGGGTCGATGGCGGCGCTGATCGGCACGTGGTTGAGCGGCTGGACCTCGGTGCCGCGCAGGATCTGGATGCCGCGGCGCCGCAGGCGCACCGTGTACATCGAGTCGCGGGCGAACGACGCGTAGAAGATGTAGCTGATGGCGCAGGCCAGCATGACGCCCGTCACGAGGGTGTAGTCGCCCGTCATCTCCAGGATGATGGTGGCGGCGGTGAGCGGGGCCTGGGCCGCGGCGGCGAAGACCGCGCCCATGCCGGCCACGCCGTACAGGGCCGCCGGGGCGCTGATGCCCGGCAGCCAGTTGTGGACAACGGTGCCGTACGCGCCGCCAAGGGAGACGCCCAGGAACAGGCTGGGCGCGAAGACGCCGCCGGAGCCGCCCGAGCCGATGGTCAGCAGCGTCGCCACGTACTTGCCGAGGAGCAGGACCAGCAGGAAGGCGCCGGTGGTGATGCCGGCGGCGACCGACTCCATGCTCGCGTAGCCGACGCCAAGGATCTGGGGCACGAAGAAGCCGAGGATGCCCACCGCCAGGCCGCCCAAGACGGCCTTCACGACGAAGTTGCCGGGGAGGTGCTCGTTCAGCGTCTCGACGAAGGTCAACCCACGCGTGTACGCCAGGGCCATGAGGCCGGCCAGGATGCCGAGCGGGATCACCAGCACGACGCCCAGGGGGTGGGCGAACGTGTAGGCCGGTGTGGGGAGGATGGGCTGGCTGCCCTCGATCCACTGGAAGACCGTCACGCCGACCACCGAAGCCACGAAGCACGGCACCAGGGCCGCCATGGCGTAGCTGCCCAGCACGACCTCCATGCCGAAGAGGGCGCCGGCCACCGGGGCGTTGAACGTGGCCCCGATGCCGGCGGCGGCGCCGCAGGCGACCAGGAGGGTGATCTGCTGGTCGGCCAGGCGCAGCACCTGGCCGACGATGGAGCCGAAGGCCGCGCCGATGAGGGCGATGGGGCCCTCGCGCCCGACCGAGCCCTCGGCGCCGATGGTGATCGCGGGCGCCAAGATACCGAAAAACGCCACCCGCGGGCGGATCTTGCCGCCGCGGAGCGCGATGGACTCCAGGATCTGCGGCACGCCGTGGCCCTTGACCTCGCGGGCGAAGTACGTGGTGATGACGCCGACGAGCACGAGACCGAGTGCCGGGGAGAGGACCCGCACGTAGGGGATGTATGCGGCCGCCCACCCGATCTTCGGGCCGAGGACGATGCCGACGACCAGGGTTCTGACGACGCTGATCAGCCACCGGAACACCACGGCGCCGAGTCCGCCGATCACGCCCACCAGCATGGCCAGGAGCACCAGGGTCGCGGGCTCGGCCAGGGCCGGGTTGCGGACCTGCTGCATGAGCCGGCGCCATGCGGAGGGCGCCTGCTCGGAGCTTGGCGGATCCTCGGAGCTTGTCACCGGATTCAACTCACTGCCACCCATCAAAGGCGCGGAATCGATGGACTATGCGAGCGATGCGAAGAACCCCTCCCAGTATCGCGCTGCATCGACACCTGCGTAGACCCGAACGTTCGGGGGCGGGGCCGCGGCCCGCCGGTCGGCGATCGAGGCGCCGTAGGCCAGCCCGCGGGCGGTGTCGACCCGCACGTGCAGATCCTCCCACGTGAAGAGGTCCGGGTGGCTCGCCGCCATCCAGGCCACCGCGTCGTAGATGGTCACGCCGCCGGCCGCGATCCGGCCGTGCCAGCCGGCAAGCAGCCGCTCCGCGAGGGCCGCCAGGGGCGAGTGCATGCCGCGCAGGCGGTCGCGGTGCTGGGGCCCGAACGAGAGGTCGCGCCGGCAGTCCAGCGGCACGAGCAGCACCTCCGGGAAGCCGGCCGCCAGGACGATCTCGGCCGCCTCGGGGTCGCAGTGGAAATTGAACTCAGCGGCCGCGGACATGTTGCCGCCGGCGGCCAGGGCGCCGCCCATCACCACCAGGCGCGGCACGCGGCGCGGCCAGCCGCGGTCGCAGAGCACGGCCGTGGCGACGTTCGTCAGGGGTCCGATGGCCACCAGGGTGCCTGTGAAGGCCAGCAGGCGCTCCACGGCCCGCGGCCCGCCCTCGGGCGCCGGGACGCGGGGCAGGGCGCCGCCCAGGCCGTCCTCGCCGTGCACGCGCTGCGCCGTCTCCAGCTCGCGCAGGATCGGGCGGGGTGCGCCGCGGTGGACCGGCAGATCCCGGCCCGCCGCCGCCAGCAGAGCGGCTGTGTTGGCCGCCGCCACCGGCTCGGGCACGTTGCCCGCCACCGTGCAGAAGCCCGCGACCTCCGCCCCCGCGCCCAGGGCCAGCAGGAAGGCGACGGCGTCGTCGATGCCGGGGTCGGTGTCGAAGAGGTACATCAGACCGCCTCCCCGCAGCGGATCCGGCGCAGGCGGCGCGCCCCGGACTGGATCGCCAGGGTGCGGCTGAACCGCATCCGACCGCCCGGAGCCGGTGGTCGGCTCCGGCACATCAGACCGCCCCCCGCCGCCCGCGCAGAAAGCGCAGGGTCTCCTCGCGCATGGGCAGGGAGGGCTGGGCGCCCGCCCGCGTGACGGACAGCGCCGCGGCGGCGGCGGCGAATTCGGCTGCTTCGGGCAGGCTGGCGCCGCCAACCCGGGCCGCGGCCAGGGCCCCCGCCATGCAGTCCCCGGCAGCCGTGGTGTCGATGGCCTCGACGGGAAACGCCGCCACGGGTGTGGCGCCCGAAGCGGTGACCAGCACCGCGCCCGCGGCGCCGAGCTTGACCAGCGCCGCGCGCGCCCCGCGGGCGACCAGGGCCGCGCCGGCCGCCTGCGCCGATGCGGCGTCCGCCACTGGGATGCCGGTCAGGGCGGCGGCCTCGCTGGCGTTGGGCAGCACCAGGGCGCACAGCGGCCAGATGGCCTCGGGCACGGCCTCCGGCGGGGCCGGATCGAGGAAGACCGCGCAGCCGGCCTCCCGCGCCAGGCGCGCGGCGCCCAAAAGGGCTTCGGCCGGGATCTCGCCCTGCAGCAGGCAGATGCCGGCCCCGACGAAGGCCCCGGCGGCGTCGTGGGCCTCGGTCCGGCCGTTGGCGCCGGGCACCACCACGATGGCGTTCTCGCCGCGCTCGTCCACATGCACGACGGCGATGCCAGTGGGCGACTGGGGGTCGCCGCGCAGGCGGCTGACGTCGACACCGTCGCCGTCCAGGCCCCGCCGCAGGCGGCGGCCGAACTCGTCATTGCCCACGCGGCCGACGATGGCGGTCGCGGCTCCGCTGCGCGCGGCCGCGACCGCCTGGTTGGCGCCCTTGCCGCCGGGGATCATGGCGAAGCCGGTGCCGGCCACCGTCTCGCCCGCTTCCGGCAGGCGGGGCAGCCGGACGACCATGTCCATGTTGACGCTGCCCACCACCACGACGCGGTCGGCCATCGCTAGACGGAGCGGACGATGCCGCCGTCGACGGAGACGACGGAGCCGGTCTGGTAGGTGTTGGCCCAGGAGACCACAAAGGCCACGGCCCTGGCGAACTCCTCGGCCTCGCCGTAGCGGCCCAGGTCGATCCCCCGCGCGTGCTCGGCGGCGACGGCTTCGGCCGTGGCACCCGCCCGCCGCGCGCGGTCGGCGTCGATCTGCCGCACGCGCGCGGTGTTGATGCGCCCGGGTGCGACGGCGTTGACCAGGATGCCGTCGGCAGCCAGCTCGGACGAGAGCGTCTTCAGCATGCCCGTGACCGCCGCGCGCAGGGCGTTGCTGAGGAGAAGGCCGGGGATGGGCTGGCGCACCGAGGTGCTGGTGATGGCCGCGATGCGCCCGCCACCCCGGGCGCGCATCGACGGCAGGGCGGCGCGGATCAGGCGCACGGCCGACATGACGGTCAGCTCGAAGGCCGCCTGCCACGCCGCGTCGTCGAGGTCGTCGAAGGGCCCCGGCGGCGGCCCGCCCGCGTTGCAGACCAGCACGTCGACGCCACCATGGGCGCGGGTGGCTGCTTCGATGAACTGGCCGGGACCGTCGGCCGTCGCGAGGTCGACGGCGAGGCCGCTGACCTCGGCGCCGGTGTCACGGCGCAGCGATGCGATTGCCTGCTCGACCACTCCGGCGCGCCGCCCGCAGATGCAGACCCTGGCGCCCTCCGCGGCCAGCACATGGGCCACCGCGTACCCAAGTCCGTCGTTGGCCGCCGCGACGGCGGCAACCTTGCCCTTCAGCCCGAGATCCATCGCCATCACCCGGAGACACGCTCTTCGGGGTCCGCGCATCTACCCCTGCACGAGGTGTGTGAGCTGGAGCGCATTGCGCGCCAGATGCTCCCCATTGCCAGTGAAGGCGTACCAGGCGATGTGGGCCAGGCCGATGTGCAGTTGATAGGCGCGCAGGCGCCGGCCGTCCGCCGCCAGCGCCGCGCGGATGTCGATCCCGGCCCATTGCGGGTACCACGGCCACCAGTAAGCCAGCCACGCGAGGTCATAGAGCGGATCCCCGTACATGGCGCAGCCCCAGTCCAGCAGCGCGGTGATCCGGGGGGCGTCGACCAGCACATTGTGGTAGAGGAGGTCGCAGTGCAGGATGCGACGCACGTCAGGCAGGCCCGCCGCGGCTTCGCGGAGCGCGGCATACCCTTCCGCAAACGCCTGTGCGGCCGCCGGTGTGAGCCGCGCGTGCCAGCCGGGCGTCCGGGGGTTCTCCTCGTTGACTGCCAGCAGAGCCTCGGCCCAGCTCGCATGGGGCGCGGTTCCCGTCCCGTCAAAAGGCCCGTAGCCCCGCCCCGGCGGCTGGACGCGCGAAAGCTCGTCCAGCGTAGCCAGCAATGCCGGGAGCGCCCGCCGCATCCCCGCCTCGTCCAGGTCGTCCAAGTGGGTTCCGTACGCCCGCTCCGAGAGGCAGTAGTACCCGTCCGGCGCCTCGCCGATCTCCAGCACCCGCGGGGCAGGGGCCACCAGCCGTCCGGCGACCTCGTCCTTGCGGAAGTCCTCCACGTACTTGCCGAACCGGATGACCACCTCGCGTCCGTCGAGGGTGAAGGCGTACGCGCGCGACCACCAGCCGGCGCCCAGCGGCACAGGGGTAGTGGCGCGCGCGCCAAAGCGCGCGCGGACGAACGCTTCAGCGCTCACGCCATCGCCACGCCATAGAGCCATCCCGCCAGCGCCCCGGCCACCTCATCCTCCTGGCCCGTGTAGTTGTGGTCGGCGCCGGGGATGTAGGCCGTGTCGGCGCCGTACCCCGTGAAGCGGTCGAGGACGGCGTCGGCGTCGGGCCCAAGCTCCCGCTCGCCATAGAGCGCCATCACCGGCACGCCGATGCGCGCAAGCAGCTCGAGCGGCTGCAGTCGGTCACCCAGCGCCTGCCGCGAGCGGACGGTCTGGGCGGAGACGGGATATGGCGCCAAGCTGGCGATGGCCTCGCCTGCCATCGCATCGTCCACGCTCCGGATTGCCCCCTGCTGGCGCGGCGGCGAACACATGGCCAGCGCCGCCACCCGCGGGTCCTGCCGCTCCGCACAGTAGAGGGCGGCTTTCGCCGCGCCAAGGCTGTGCCCGACCAGCGCGACCTTCTGGCAGCCGTGGGCGGCGGCGACCTCGATCCAGGCCGCGATGTCAAACGGCGCCTCTTCGAGGCGCTCCCAGGCGGCGCCCGCCAGCAGCGGCCCGCCCTCCCGGCGGCGCAGCAGGGCGCCGATGTCATGGCCGCGGTTGTTGCCGGCGACCACCAGCGCCCCACGGCGCGCGAGGCCCCCGGCCAGGCCCAGCACGACCTGCGAGTAGAACCGGCTGGAGAAGCCGTGGATGAGGACGACGCCGAGGTCGAGGCGGCCTTCGCCCTCGGGCGCGTGCACGATGCCGCTGAGCTGGACGCCGTCCGCGGTCCAGGTCTGGCAAAGCTCCATCGCGGGCAAACCCCCTTCGGCAGCCATGTTGGTCGGCGGACGCGTCGCGTCCGCCGTCACGAAGGGCAGGAAGGGAGGCCTTCCCGCGTCCGCGAATGCCATCTTCGCCGAACCGGGCCATCCGCCCTCCGGGGGTGAGTGCTCCATGCCGAGCGCGAGCTGGCAGTCGGACGAGGGCCTCAACTTCTGCCCGCGCTGCGCCGGGCCGCTCGTGCCGCGCGAGATCGAGCGCCGCATGCGCCCCCGGTGCGAGCGCTGCGGCTTCATCTGGTACCAGGACCCGAAGGTGGCGGCCGGGACCCTCCCCGTCATGGACGACGGGAGCCTCGTGCTGGTGCGGCGCGCCATCCAGCCGCAGCGGGGCTGCTGGACCTACCCCGGGGGCTTCATGGACCGGGGGGAGACGGCCCCGGGGGCGGCGGTGCGCGAGACCCGCGAGGAGTGCCTGCTGGAGGTCGAGCCGACGGGGCTGCTCGGGGTGTACTCGTACGCCACGTCCATCACCGTCGTCGTCGTGTATGCGGCGCGGGTGACGGGCGGCACGCTTGCTGCGGGGCCGGAGTGTCTGGAGGCGCGGGCCTTCGCCGTCAGCGAGCTGCCGTGGGAGGATCTCGCCTTCTCCAGCACCCGGGACGTGCTGAACGACTATCTCCGCCGGGAGGGGGGAGCGCCGTGAACCTGGGGTCGGTCTGGGACATCTTCTGGGTGCTGCTGATCGCCTACTCGCTCTGGCCGATCTTCCAGCAGCGCCAGATCTTCAGCCAGCGGGTGCAGATGCTGCGGCGCATCGAGCAGGCCCGGGGCACGCGCGTCATCGCCATGATCCACCGCCAGGAGTCCGTGGCCATCCTCGGCATCCCCGTCGCCAACTACATCGACATCGAGGACTCCGAGCAGGTGCTGCGGGCCATCCGGCTGACGCCGCCCGACCTGCCGATCGACATCATCCTCCATACGCCGGGCGGCCTGGTGCTGGCAGCCGAGCAGATCGCGCACGCCGTCGCGGCCCACCCGTCGCGGGTGGCCGTGTTCGTGCCGCACTACGCCATGTCGGGCGGGACGCTGCTGGCGCTGGCGGCGGACGAGATCCATATGGACGAGAACGCCGTGCTCGGGCCGGTCGATCCGCAGATCGGCGAGTATCCGGCGGCGTCGATCCTGGCCGCCGTGCGCGGCAAGCCCATCGAGCACATCGACGACCAGACGCTGATCCTGGCGGACGTGGCCGGCAAGGCGCTCGCGCAGATGCGGCACCACGTGCGGCAGATCCTGCAGGGCCGCATGGAGGAGGATGCGGCCGGGCGGCTGGCCCAGGCCCTGACGGAGGGGCGCTGGACGCACGACTTCCCGCTGACGCCGGACGACCTGGAGGCGCTGGGGCTGCGGGTGTCCCGGGGCCTGCCGCAGGACATCTACCGGCTCATGGAGCTCTACCCGCAGGCCACGCGGCGGCGGCCCTCGGTGCAGTACGTGCCCCTGCCGTACCAGGGGCCCGCCGACCCGCGGCGGGCGGGGGCGCCCCGGGGGTAGGGCGCGGCGGCTCGGCCGGACCCGGTGCGCCCGGCGGCGGTGGCCGGCACGCGTGTGAAGTACACCACATCCAGCCTGTTCCGATAACAGGAACGATTGTCCCGGCATCCGAAGCCCTTCAGCCCTCGGTCGGGCCGGCGGCAATGGTGCCGCCCGCTGCGGAAGGGCCGCGGAAGGGGGGTGGCACGCGGACCGCTGCGCTCCGCCACGACGCAGGGGGTGACGTGCTGTGTCTCTTTCCGCATCGCTTCAGGCGTGGCTTGCCGCGGGGAAGGGGGCGACGGCCGCCCACCTTTGGCTGTTCCAGCCCGGGGCAACCGGCTCCCTGGTGGCCGTCCTGCTCTTCGGGATCGTCGTCTATGTCATGATCCAGCGGGCGCGCGCCGGGGCCCCCATGCGGCAGATCCACCCGCTGCCGGGAATCGACGCGATCGATGAGGCCATCGGCCGCGCAACCGAGATGGGACGGCCCGTCTTCTACTCCTCGGGCGACACCGGTGTCACCGACCCCATGACGATCGCCCACTACCCGATCCTGGCGCACGTCGCGCGCCGGTGCGCGCGCTACGACACCCGCCTGCTGCAGCCGAACGAGGACCCCGTCGTGTACACGGTCAACGACTCGATCGTCCGCGAGGCCTACCTCGAGGCAGGCCGGCCGGAAGCCTTCAACCCGGACGACGTGTGGTTCATGAACAACTCGAGCGGGTACATCACAGGCGTCTGGGACCTGATGCAGAAGCAGCGCCCGGCGGCCAGCATCCTATACGGCGACTTCTACTACGACGCCATCATGCTGGTCGAGATGGGCGGACTGGTCGGAGCCGTGCAGATCGGCGCGACGGCGCAGATCCCCGAGTTGCCGTTCTTCGTCGCGGGGTGCGATTACGCGCTGATCGCGGAGGAGATGTATGCCGCCAGCGCCTACATCGGCCACGAGCCGGTGCTGACGGGGACCGTGGTGGCGGAGGACCTCTACAAGTTCGCCATGTTCGTGCTGATCGTCGTTGGCGCCGTCTGGCTGTCGATCGTCGGCTCCACGCCCTTCTCGTCCTTCGTGCATTTCTAGCCGGGGGGTGGTCGGGGTGAAAAAGGAGATTCCGCTTGCCATCACCGGGTTGTCCGGCCTGATGGTCATCGTCGGCGAATACCTCAGATTCGCCCAGAACCTCGGCTGGCTGACGACCTTCAACACGTGGTTCCAGGTGGCGACGACGGTCGCGTTCCCCATCGGCCTGGTGTCGCTGACCCTGGTGCACGGCCACAACATCCAGCGCAAGCGCGCCGACTGGGGACTCAGCATCCTGATGCTTGCGGCGACGTACGTCTACCTGGCCTTCGACCTGGTCAGCGGCCCCGCCAACGGCACCGTGATGAGCTGGGTGTACACCGCCTACATCTCGCCGGTTGCGGCCACGCTCTACGCCATGACCTCCTTCCTCATCACCTCCGCCACGTTCCGCACCTTCCGCTGCAGGAATCGGGAGGCCACGCTCCTCGTCGTGGCGGCCCTGTTCATCGTTGTCGCCCAGTCGCCGCTCGCCGGGCTGATCTCCCACTATTGGGGCGCAACGGCGACCTGGATCATCAACTACCCGAGCAACGCCGCCTTCCGCGCCATCACGCTCGGCGCCTACCTCGGCGCTTTCGCCACGGCCATTCGCATTCTCCTCGGCATCGAGCGCGCCCACATCGGCTCGCTGGCGAAGTAGGGGGGTGGTGCGGCATGTCATTCCCCGAACGGCTGCACAAGCTGGACTTCCGCTGGATCTGGGCGGTGACCCTGGCGATCGTCCTCGTCTCGGTGCTCTTCCCGGTGGCCCTGCCGATGGGCATGAGCGGCAGCACGCGCCAGGTCATCGCCTGGATCGACAGCCTGCCGAAGGGCTCGGTCCTCTTCATCGCGCCGGAGTATGGCCCTGGCCCCGACGTGGAGCTGAACCCACAGGTGCGGGCCATCGCCATCCTGGCATTCCGCCACGGCCTGAAGCTGGTCATCGGCAGCAGCGGCAACATCCTCGGGCCGCAGGAGGCCGAGACGATGGTTGCGGAGGCCGCCAAGCAGGTGGGCGGGGGCCTCAAGTACGGGGTGAACTGGGTCAACATCGGCTACAAGCCGGGCAACCAGGAGGCCGAGAACGAGCTCGAGCGGAACTTCACCGCCGGCTCGCAGGGCGTCGACCTCTACGGCAAACCCCTCGCCGGATACCCGCTGACGCGGGGGATCCGCCGCCTGGATAGCCAGTACTTCTCCGGCATCTGGGCCGAGGACACGGGCACGCCCGGGTGCATCGACTGGTACGCCAACGCCGCGGTGCCGGGCAAGCTGCCTCTGGCGTGCGGCGCCATCACCATGGAGATTCCAAGCCTGCAGACCTACGTGAGCGCCGGGCAGTACAAGGCCCTGCTGCACGGCGCCGCCGGCGCCGCCCAACTGGAGGAGTACGAGCGCGCGCCCGGCCTCGGCCTGGCCACCCAGGAGGCGGCCGCCTTCGCCGCCGTCTTCATCATCCTGCTGGTCGTGGCAGGAAACGTCGCTTACTTCGGCATGCGCCGGGCGGGAGGGGGCAAGAGCGCATGACAGGCGCCCAGGCGACCGTCGCGGCCCTTTCGACGATTGGGCTCTGGACCTGGCTCTATGACCGCGAGAACGTCGTCTTCGAGGTCGTGCAGAACCTGTACATCGGCCTGACCTTCGCTTATGGCATCGCCCTACAGTACGCCGACTACCTGCGTCCGGCGCTGCAGCGGCTGCAGCACGGCCAGTGGACCATCCTGCTGGCGATCGCGCTGGGGCTGATGCTGTACTGCCGCTACTTCAAGCCGGTCGAGTTCCTGGGGCGCTGGTCGGTCAGCTACTTCGTCGGCTACGGGGCGGGCTACGTCCTCGCCTTCACGCCGGCCGTGTTCCTTGGCCAGGTCAACGGCTCCTTCACGCGGCTGTGGGGCGGCGCGACGCCGGCTGGGACACTGGCCAGCGACTGGGTGTTCTTCCTGGCGCTGCTCGCCGCGCTGATCTACTTCTTTTTCACGATCAGCCGCCGCAATCCCGTGGTGGGCGCGGGCGTCGGCGTGGGGCGCTACGTGATCATGCTGGCGCTGGGCGCCCTCTTCGGGTCGACGGTCCTCTTCCGGTACTCGCTGCTGTTCGGTCGCGTCTACTTCATCTTCCATACCTGGCTGCACGTGGTCTGAACGCTGGCTTGGGGGGCGCCGGACGGCGCCCCCCAGTGCCCCGCCGGCCGGCAGTCCGGACGGCCGCCCCATGCGCCCGGCGGCGGTGCGATGGCGCCAGGCGGAGGGTCCCGCCGCCGTCCGGATGCACGCGCCGCCAGGCCTCCACCTCGCTGATCTCCAGGTGCCACTGCGCCACCGAGTGGCGCATGGTGCGCACGATCCACGCGCGCTGCGTCGCTGTCTTGAAGCCCTGGTCTGCCAACGGGCCCTCCAGCTCGGCGAGCTCGCGCGTCAGGTGAAAGACGTGGGCGCGGCAGTGCGTCAGGTAGTGCTCAACGAGGAACAGGCGCTCCGCCGGCGCCAGCAGCCCGAAGAAGGCGAACTTCGTCCAGAAGCGCCGCTGGCGGTCGCCGTGGACCGCCTCCGTGTCCATCGGCAGGCGGAGAGGTGCCCCTGCCGGCAGCACGCGATGCTACAATGGCGCCGTGCTCAGCGACACGCTGCGACGTCACCTGCGCGACGCGCTCGGCGCGGACGCGCTGCTTGAGTCGCCCGAGGCGCTGGCGGCGTATGCGGTGGACGCGACGCCGCTTTTTGCCGGGGCGCCGTCCGCCGTCGCCCTGCCGGCCAGCACCGAGCAGGTGGCGGCGGTGGTGCGCGCCTGCGCCGAGGCCCGGGTCGCCATCGTGCCGCGCGGCTCCGGCACCAACCTCTCGGGCGGCACCATCCCGGAGCGCGGCGCCCTCGTCCTCTGCACGGCGCGCATGAATCGCATCCGCGAGATCGATGCCGCCAACATGACGGCCGACGTCGAGCCGGGTGTGGTCACGGCGGCGCTGCAGGCGGCCGCCGCCGCCCAGGGCCTCTACTACCCGCCCGACCCCGGCAGTCAGCGCATCTCGACCCTCGGCGGCAACGTCGCCGAGAACTCGGGCGGGATGCGCTGCCTGAAGTACGGCGTCACGCGCGATTACGTGATGGGGCTGGAGGTCGTGCTGGCCGACGGCACCGTCGTGCGGACCGGCGGCAAGAACGTCAAGGACGTCGCCGGCTACGACCTGACGCGGCTGTTCGTCGGCTCCGAGGGCACCCTGGGGGTCGTCACGCGCATCCTGGTGCGCCTGGTGCCGGCCCCGCAGGCGCGCGGCACGGTGCTGGCCTGCTTTGCGGGCATCGAGCAGGCGGCGGCGGGGGCGGCCGCCCTCATCGCGGCCCGCGTCGTGCCCGCGGCCCTGGAGTTCCTGGACCGGGCCACCATCGAGGCCGTGGAGGCCTACCAGCCGTCCGGGCTGCCGACGGACGCGGCGGCGGTGCTGCTGATCGAGCAGGACGGCCACCCGGGGCAGGTGGCGGACGACCTGGCGACGATCGAGCGCGTGTGCCGCGAGGCGGGGGCCTTCGATCTGCGCACGGCCACGGACCCGGCCGCGGCCGAGCAGCTCTGGGCGGCGCGCCGCGCGGCGCTTCCGGCCCTGGCCCGTCTCGGGCCCGTGCTGATCATGGAGGACGCGACGGTGCCGCGCAGCCGGCTCGCGGACATGGTGCGGGCGATCGACGCCGCCGCGCGGGCGCAGGGCCTGCGGGTCGCCACGTTCGGGCACGCCGGCGACGGCAACCTGCACCCGACCTGCCCCGGGGATGCCCGCGACCCGGCCCTCATGGCCCGCATCGACCGGGCGTTCGAGGACATCTTCGCGGCGGCCATCGAGCTCGGCGGCACCATCACGGGCGAGCACGGCGTCGGGCTGGCCAAGGCCGGCTACCTGCCATGGCGGCTCAGCCCCGAGACCCTGGCCGCGATGCGGGCGATCAAGCACGCCCTCGACCCCGGCGACCTCTTCAACCCCGGCAAGATCTTCGCGGCCCCACGGCCGCGCGCGGGGAGCGCTACCCATGCCTGAGGCCGGCTTTTCGGCCCTGCCCTACGATGAACTGCTGACCTGCATCCGCTGCGGCTTCTGCCTGCCCGCCTGCCCGACCTACGCCAGCACGGGCCTGGAGACGGCCTCGCCCCGCGGCCGCCTCGCCCTGATGAAGGCCGCCGCCGACGGGAGCCTGCCGGCCACGCCGCGCTTCGCGCACGAGATGTTCTTCTGCCTGGAGTGCCGGGCCTGCGAGAGCGCCTGTCCGGCCGGCGTGCCGTTTGCGCACATCATGGAGGCCACGCGCGAGGTCCTGCACGAGCGCGGCCTCTCGCCGGCCACCGCCAGTCCCGTGGGCCGCTTCGCCATGCGTCGCCTGCTCCCCGACCAGGGCCGCCTGCGGCGCGCGGTCCGGCTGGCCGCGGCCGCCAACCGCCTGCGCCTGCCGCAGTTGGGCCGCCGGCTCGGCATCGTGTCGCCGATCCTGGCCGAGCAGGCCGCCGCCCTGCCCCCGGCCCCGGGACCGCGCCGCCTGCGGCCCAGCTACGCGGCCGAGGGCCCGCGCAAGGCGCGGGTCGCGCTGTTCACGGGCTGCGTGATGGACGCCATGTTCCCCGACACACACGACGCGACGGCCCGACTGCTGGCCCGGGCCGGGGCCGAGGTCACCGTCATCCCCGGCCAGACCTGCTGTGGCGCCCTGCACGACCACGCCGGCGACCGCGCGGGCGCCGTCGGGCTGGCCAAGGCCAACATCACCGCCTTCGAGGCATCCGGCGCGGACCTGCTGGTGAACAACGCGGGCGGCTGCGGCGCCATGCTCAAGGGCTACGGGCAGCTGTTCGCGGATGCCGGCGAGCCGGCCGCATGGCAGGAGCGGGCCGCCGCGCTCTCGGCGGCCAGCCGCGACGCGAGCGAGGCCCTGGCCGAGCTGTGGCCCGAGGGCGAGATCGGGGAGCTGGACGCCGACGTCACGCTGCAGGACTCCTGCCACCTCGTGCACGCGCAAAAGCTCAGGAGCGCGCCGCGCGCGCTCCTTGCCCGGGTCCGGGGCCTGCGCGTCCGCGAAATGGCGGGTGCCGACAGCTGCTGCGGCTCGGCCGGGATTTACAGCCTCACGAACCCGGTGGATTCGGCCCAGGTCCTGGACCGGAAGATGGGGGCCGTCGCCGCCACCGGCGCCACCATCGTGGTCACCGCCAACCCCGGCTGCCTGATCCAGATGCGGTGGGGGATTGCGCGCCACGGGCTGCAGCAGCGCATGCGCGCCGTCCACATCATGGACCTGCTGGCGCTGGCCCTTGCCCGGGCCCGGCCGTAAGGGGCGATCGCGGGGCAGGGGCCGCCTGGCGTAATTCGACGGCGCGCGCTGGCGCGCCGTCACGACGGCAGCCACTTGGCCGGGCCCGCCACGGCGCCCTTGGGCCGCGTCTTCACAGGTCTTGTATGTCGATCGCGCGAAGGTTTAGTCTGTGCGTTGGGGTGCGCCTGGCTTCCTCCGCGGGTGCGCACCGGCTGCTCCCGCCTCGCGCGCGGCCGAAGGGGCTGCCTGGGGGCGATTGGCACCGGTGAGCCGCGGCCGTCCCGACCAGACAGTCCTCGAAAGGAAGGGATGCACGCTTGGCGACGCAAGCGACTGTGCCTGCGCCGCGCCCGGCCGTGAAAAAGCGGCGGGCGCCCTGGTGGGCCGAGCCCGCGGCGACGGTGGTCGCGCTCACCGCCTTCGGCCTGTACTCGCTCTGGGAGGTCTTGTTCCACAGCACCGGCACCTATCAGAACTACGTCTCGCCCTTCTTCTCGCCCAACGTCGCGGCCTGGGGAGTCCACTTCGTGCCCGCGCTGTGGGTGATCTGGGCGCCGCTGCTCTTTCGCGCGAGCTGCTACTACTACCGCAAGGAATACTACCGGGGCTTCTTCGGCGATCCGTCCGCCTGCGCCCGGCCCGAGCGGCCGGGGCGGACGTACACCGGTGAGACGCGCCTGCCCCTGGCCCTGAACAACCTCCACCGGTTCTTCTTCTACATCGCCGTCATCGTGGTGCTGTTCCTGTGGAAGGACGCCATCGAGGCCTTCTTCTTCCCCACCGGCTTCGGGATCGGCCTCGGCTCGCTGATCATGCTGGGCAACGTGATCCTGCTCTCGTTCTACACATTCTCCTGCCACGCGTTCCGGCACCTCATCGGCGGCAACCTCGACTGCTTCACCTGCAACCTGCGGCCGAGGACGCGGTACGGCCTGTGGCGCGCGGTGACGGACTGGAACATGCGCCATGGCCAGTGGGCCTGGATCTCCATGTTCACGGTGTGGGGGACGGACCTCTACATCCGGCTGCTGATCTCCGGCGTGCTTCACGACCCGAGGATCATCTTCTGAGTTGGGGGCAAGCATGAGCGGTAGCACGGAAAGCATCGAGCGCTTCGAGTACGACGTCCTCGTCCTGGGCGCCGGCGGCGCCGGCCTGCGGGCGGCGATCGGCGCGGCCCAGGACGGCGTGCGGGTGGCCGTCATCTGCAAGTCCCTGCTGGGCAAGGCGCACACGGTCATGGCCGAGGGCGGCGCGGCCGCGTCCATGGGCAACCTCGACCCCTTCGACGGCTGGGAGACCCACTTCTTCGACACCATGCGCAGCGGACACTTCATCAACAACTACCGCACGGCGGAGATCTTCGCGAAGGAAGCCCCGGACCGCATCTATGAGCTGGAAAGCTGGGGCGCCCTCTTCGACCGCACGCCCGAGGGCAAGATCATGCAGCGGCCCTTCGGCGCCCACACGTTTCGCCGCCTGGCCCACGTGGGCGACCGCACGGGGCTGGAGCTGATCCGCACCCTCCAGTACAAGGGCATTCACAGCGGCATCGACATCTACCAGGAGGTCACGACGACCTGCCTGCTGATGGACGGCGACCGCGTGGCCGGGGCCATGGGCTACGAGCGCGAGAGCGGGCGCTTCCTGCTGTGGCGCGCCAAGGCGGTCGTGCTGGCCACCGGCGGCTGGGGCAAGCTCTTCAAGGTCACCTCGAACTCCTGGGAGAGCACGGGCGACGGGGCCGCGATGGCCTATCGCATCGGCGCCGAGCTGCAGGACATGGAGATGGTCCAGTTCCACCCGACGGGCATGGTCTGGCCGCCGGGGGTGCGCGGGATCCTGGTGACGGAGGGCGTGCGCGGCGAGGGCGGGGTCCTGGTCAACAGCGAGGGCCGCCGCTTCATGGAGGACTACGATCCCAAGCGCATGGAGCTTTCCTCGCGCGATGTCGTCGCGCGCTCCATCTACCGCGAGGTGCAGGCGGGGCGGGGCACGCCGCACGGCGGGGCCTGGCTCGACATCACCCACAAAGGCCCCGCGTATATCAAGCGCAAGCTCCCCACCATGTACGAGCAGTTCCTGAAGCTGGCCGACCTCGACATCACCCGTCAGCGCTTCGAGGTGGCGCCCACCACCCACTACACCATGGGGGGCCTCCGCGTCGTGCCCGACACCGGTGCCACCAACATTCCGGGCCTCTTCGCCTGCGGCGAGACGGCCGCCGGTCTGCACGGGGGCAATCGGCTCGGGGGCAACAGCCTCGGGGATCTTCTGGTCTTCGGGCGTCGGGCCGGACTGGCCGCGGCTGCCTACGCCAGTGAGCACGGCGATTGGCCCGAGGTTGCCGACCACGCGGTGGATGCGGAACGCCGGCGGGTGATCCGGCCCTTTGAGATAGAGGGCGGCGAGAACCCCTACCAGATCCACGCCGAGCTCCAGCACATCATGTCAACGTACGCGGGCATCATGCGGTCGGGCGCGAGCCTCACCGACGGCCTCGAACACCTGGAGCGCCTGTCCCAACGCGCCCAGCGCATGGCGGCCGAGGGCGCTCTCCACTTCAATCCGGGATGGGGCCTGGTGTTTGACGTGGAAAACATGCTGACTCTGGCCCGCGCCATCTTCACCGGGGCACTCTCCCGCCAGGAGAGCCGGGGCGCCCACTGGCGAACCGACTTTCCCGATGAGCGGGACGACGAGGGTCGGCGCAACATCGTTCAGACCCTCAATGGCCAGGGCCGCATCGAGGCGCGGCCAGAGCCGGTGCCCGAGATGCCGGACACCCTGAG